>CAZZVZ010000494.1:0-2537 GCA_964657655.1 Gammaproteobacteria bacterium
GTTCGGCGCGAAGCCACGGGAACTCAACGCGAAGCCATAGGAAGATGGCAACAGACGCAGATCTTGTTGCCACCAGGATCACGAAAATACGCACCGTAGTAGTCAGGGTGGTATTCCGGCCTCAATCCGGGCTCCCCTTCGCTGCGGGCACCCGTGCCTATCGCGACTTCGAAGCAACGATCTACAGTCAGGCGATCAGCCGTTTCGAACGCCACCATCTGACCGTTACCATGCGTCGCTCGAGCGCCGTCGTACGGCCGCCCGACGATGAACAGTGGGCCGTCAACGCCGCTCCGTTGCTGCCATCCGGCCCAACGCTCGGACTCGTGAAAGCGCAGCTGATGTCCGAGCACTGCCATCAAGCCTGAGTAGAAGGCGAAGTCACGCTCGAAGTCGTTGGTTCCTACCGTGACGTGAGAAAACATGGCTGCTGCTCCCTGCTCGACCGCAATCATGGCCGGAAAAAATACTTTTCAAAGATTAACCCCATTTACTGCGCTTTCTCGTTTCATCGCATACCTCAAAGAACTCGGAGCGTGTGATGAGCCGCCTTACCCGCCAAATCTGTTTCATCTTCTTCCTGCTGTCGTCCGCTGCATTTGCCCAATCCGGAAAAGGCGATCTGTTTCGTCCGCCGCCACTTCCTTTGCCGCCACCGCGCCAGCCCGTTCTCGTGGAAGGCGCCCCGATCCGCGATGCGGCCGTTGACATCCAGTTGAGCGGGGTGGCGGCCACTACCACCGTAGACCTGACGCTTGGCAACTCGAGCAACGTGGCACGCGAGGCCACCGTCAATCTGCCAATCGCTGCGGGACAGCAAATGGCGCGCTTTGCACTCGACTTCAACGGCCAGCTGCGCTATGCAGTCGCGGTTGAGAAATCGCACGGGCGCGAAGTGTTTGAAGCGATCGAAAGACGCCGCGTGGACCCGGCCCTTCTTGAAAAAACCGAGGGAGACAATTTCCGGCTGCGCGTCTTTCCGATCATGCCGCAGGCAACCCGCAAGGTCCGCTTCGAGCTGATTCAGCCGGTCGCGGGCGAAGTGATCCGTCTCGCCCCGCCATCTGAGGCAATCAGCAAACTCGATCACTTCACCGCCAGACTGCACATCAGCGGAGAGACGGCGCCAGACGTCCAACTGGCCGGCCGCACACTTCATGTTCAGGCGGAGCCAGGAGGGTTCGTGGTGCAGTTCGGCGATCATGAATGGAGCAACGCCGTGCCGCTCGAAGTTCGGCGCCATGCTCGCGGCCCGGCGGTGGTTATCGACCCGTCCGGCAAGGACCGCTGGCTGCTGGCGGACGTACCGGTGCCGGTGCCAGGCGGTGTGCGGCGCATCGCACCGGTGGTCGAGCTGCTATGGGACAGCTCGGCCTCGCACAGCAAGGAGTCAGCAGACCTTGAGATGTCAGAACTCGACAGCTATTTCAAGGCCATGGGCAACGGTGAAGTACACCTGCAGCGGCTGCGTGATCATGCCGAGCCAGTACAGCGCTTTGCGATCAATCACGGTAATTGGAGCGAACTGCGAGATGAACTCAGGAAAACGGTGTACGACGGTGCCACTGCCCTCAGCGACTTTATTGTCGAGCCAGCGGCATCGGAGATTTTGCTGATCTCAGATGGTCTGAGCAATTATGACCGAAAGGAATTTCCACACCTTCTCGCCAATCAGCATCTTTATGCAATGAGCGCTGCCAGCAGCGCGAACCGCGATTTTCTCAATGCGGTATGTGCTGAAAATCATGGTCGCTTCGTCGCCATCGATGCCAGTCGCCCCGCTGGTTCTTCGACGAGACTGCTGCTTGTCAACTCGCCGGATGTCGATGTCGGCAGCACCGACGGCATCACCGACGTCGTACTGGATCGAAGCGAGCTGGCACAGGGCCATGTGCGTGTGGCAGCCAGGCTTCTGCGCGATAGCGGACGCCTCAGCCTGGTTATCAGCGCTGCGGATCGAGCAGCTCAGCAAGTCAGTGTCGGCTTTGACGATCAGACACCCCAGCAAAACAATCTCGCCGTGTTCTGGGCGCGCTACTCGATCGCACAGCTCGCTGCCAGTCCGGATCACCACGCTGCAGTGCGACGCATTGGCGAACGCTTCCAGCTGGCGACCGACGAAACGTCCCTGCTGGTGCTGGAATCGGCAGCGGACTACGTCCGTTACAACGTCCCCGCCCCAAGCGATCTGCGCGACGAGGTGGCGCGTATGGCACAGGGACAAACGCAGAACGAAGCAGCACTCCAGGCGCAACACATCGAGAGCATCGTCTTGGAGCTGAAGGCAAAGAAGGCCTGGTATGACGCGCGCTATGACAAGCACGTCGCGACCCCCGAAAAAAACGCGCGGCCGGTGGCGAACGCTCAGGAAGGCATGAGCCAAGCGCAACCGTTTTCTGCACCCATGTCGAATGCTGCCCCGCCTCCGCCGCCGATGCCAACGATAGCAGCGCCCGCGCCGATGCCAATGGTCAGCCGCGCGGCGAGCGCGCCGGCACCGATGATATCGAGCGAGAAATCGAATATCGCGACTGACG
>CAZZVZ010000495.1:0-2529 GCA_964657655.1 Gammaproteobacteria bacterium
CCAGATCGCGCGCCAGGCCGAGCGCGACGAGGCACGCTTCGAAGGCGTCTGGTGCAACCTTGTGGCCGCCCAGGTTGATCAGGGTGTCGACGCGGCCGAGCAGCCTGAAGGTACGCGCATCAAGCATCACGCCCTGATCGCCGGTGACGAACCAGCCGTCGATGAAATGCGCCTGGCTCTTGGCCGCATCGGTATAGCCTTCAGCAATCTCCCGGCTTCTGACCCAGATCACGCCAGGGCTGCCAGGCGCGACCTCATGCTGGTCGGCGTCAACCACTTTCATTTCGGTGCCCGGAAAGAGGTGACCGATGCCGCTCGAATCGATCAGCCCGATACCCCCCGACTCGTTGCAGCCGTAGTTGCTTTCCACCTCGGCATTGAGGACGCGCATGGCGCGTTCACGCAGTTCGCCCGACAGCGCCGCGCCGACCGTCAGAAGGCGCATGGGGTGTGGGTGACGATAATGCTCTGGCAGCATGTCAAGAACGATGCGCACGTGCATTGGCAGCAGCGTGGTGTGGGTAATGCCGTCGAACGCCCGCTCCAGTTCCTGGTCGTTGAGAAACACCACCGTGCCGGCACAGCGCAGTACTGCGCGCGCCGACAGGAACACGTTGGAGACCGAAATCGGCAGGCCGACCAGATATCTGGTGGCCGGCGAAAATCCATAGCGCCACGCGCGATTGGCCTCGCGCAGCAGCCGCGCCTCATGGCTCAGGCGAATGCACTTGGCAGCGCCAGTCGAGCCGGAAGTGACGATCAGTATCATCACCTCGTGCGCTTGCCATTGCGCGCGCGTCAGGCGCGCATCAGCCGGCGTGCGTTCGGCAGCGCTCAACCACGCCTCGTCGAGGATGATTTGACGCCCCGTGAATTGCGCGACCTGCTGATCGGCAAGCAGCGTCGCGCAGCTGTTGAGCGCCTCTGCCACACCCGGATCAAGCGGCAGCACGAACGGCAGGCTTGGAATGCCCAGGTATTCAAGCGCGATGGTCAGGAGGAAATGCCGGCGCCGGTCGGCCAAGCAGATGGCGAGCGGCGCTTTTTGGACCAGTTCGGGAAAATGGTGGCGCAGCGCACTCGCCATGCCGGCAATGGCCGCATAGGTCTTGCGGTAACTGAAGTGCTCGCCATCGCGCGAGATCAGCGCGACCTGATCGGGCGACCACGTGGCGTGATGCGCCAGGAGATCGATCAGCACGCCGACCGGCCGGCTGACGCGTGCTTCACGCGCTTATTGCCAAAACGGCGCACTGATGCGCTCACTTGGCATCGAATTTCTGGCGCGCGGCCTCGACGATCGCCCGGTTCGCATAGGCCCATTCGCCAAGGCCCGAGATCGGCACCAGCAGGGAGCGGCCCAGTTCCGTCAACTCGTAATCAACGCGCGGCGGGATAGTCGGAAATACCGTGCGGTTGACGAGGCCGTCGCGCTCCAGCCCGCGCAGCGTCAGCGTCAGCATGCGCTGGGAGATGCCGTGCACCATGCGGCGCATCTCGTTGAAGCGCTTCGGGCCACTGCCGAGCATCATGATGATGAGCACGCTCCACTTGTCACCGATGCGCACCAGGATGTCAGCGACCGGCTTGCAGTCACTCTGCAGTCCATCGGTGCTGTGGCGCCGCAGCCGAGCCTCGAGATCCTGCGCGCTGGGAAGGGTTGCAGCGGTTACTTTCATGTGCCTCGGTGCCTTTGATGTGCCTTCTTGTGCCGCCAACTCACAGTCACTATTATGCCCTTAGTCACTTTTTTATACCAGAAGGTGATCCTGATACTTTTCCGAGGCTTTCAAACATGAACATGCTGCAAATTGATTCAAGCATTCTGGGCGAACACTCCGCCAGCCGCCGTCTGACGGCGGCCATCGCAAACAGATTCACGACGCTGTTTCCCGGGTCGACCCATGTCTATCGAGACGTGGTCGAGCGCGAAGTCCCGCAGGTCACAGGCTCGCTCGCTGCCTTCGCCAGCATCGCGCCGGAACAGCAGAGCGCCGAGTTGCGCCGCGCCGCCGCGGAACGCGAGGCCGTGGTGGATGAGGTGCTGGCGGCCGATGTGGTGATCATCGGCGCGCCGATGTACAACTTCGGAATCTCGAGCCAGCTCAAGGCGTGGATCGACGCACTGGCGGTGCCGGGCAAGACATTCAAATACGAAGACGGCGGCCCCAAGGGATTGCTGGGTGGCAAACGGATCATCGTCGCATCGACGCGCGGCAACATCTATGTGGCGGGCTCACCGTACGCGGCACTCGACCACCAGGAGACCTATCTGCGTAGTTTCTTCAGCTTTTTGGGTGTGCCAGACATCGAAGTGGTGCGTGCCGAGGGACTCAAGCTGAGCGATGCCGCAATGCGCGCCTCGGTCGAGGCAGGCCTGCGTCAGGCTGCCGAGCTCGCTGCTGCCTGAGACTCGGGTCCCGCCGCGGCAAGATGGCGGCGCATGGTCTTGCTGCGCAGCAGGCAGTATCAGGTCGGTTGCCTCTGCCAGCGGCAGTACCCGCAGTCCAGAGCACTCGCAGTCGATGG
>CAZZVZ010000496.1:0-2529 GCA_964657655.1 Gammaproteobacteria bacterium
TGGCTATGCCGCCGCCGACGATATCGAGGCGCGACTGGTCGCAAAGCGGCGCGGCCGATGGCACGTCAGCTTCGGACCGCAACCAGCGCTGCCCAGAGAAAAGCGCGACTGGACGCTGCTGGTGCAAGGGGTGAACCTGCGCCACCGCGGCGCCGCGGCGCTGCTCGGAAGTCTCGATTTCCTGCCATTCTGGCGGCTTGATGACGTGATGCTGAGCTTCGCCACGCCAGGCGGCGGCGTCGGGCCGCACGTCGACTCCTACGACGTTTTCCTGCTGCAGGTCAAAGGCAGCCGGCGCTGGCGCATCAGCCAGCAGCGCGACCTGAGTCTCGTGCCCGGACTGCCGCTCAAGATTCTCGCCAATTTCAAGGCCACCGAGGAATGGCAGCTCGATCCCGGCGATATGCTCTACCTGCCGCCCCAGATGGCGCACGAAGGCTTTGCCGTCGATGCATGCCTGACCGCATCACTCGGATTTCGCGCGCCCAACTTCGCCGAACTGCAGCGCGAATTCCTGCACTTCGCCGCCGATGCGGCAGACCCCCCAGGCCGCTACAGCGACCGCGGGCGCAAGGCCACCAGCCATCCGGGCGAGATCGACGACCACCTCTTGCAACAGGCCAGCCAGAGGATCCTTTCGACCCGCTTCAAGGAAGACGATGTCGTGCAATTCCTGGGTGGCTATCTGAGTGAGCCCAAGGCCACCGTGTTCTTCGATGCCCTGCCGCAAAAACAGTGGCGGCTCGCCATGCGACGCGTCTCAGCGGGCATCGAACTCGACGCGCGCAGCATCATGTTGTATCGCGGCAAGCATTTTTTCATCAACGGCGAGGCGTTGGCGGCGACCGGTGCGGAGCGCCGTTTGCTGAGCCGACTGGCAGACCGGCGCCGCCTCAGCCGGCACGATCTGCAAGTGGCCTCGAGCCCACTCATCGAGCAACTCGGTGAGTGGCTGCAGGCCGGCTGGCTCAATCTGGAACCTTCTGATGACTGACGACACACCTCCTGATCCGATCGCACCGCTACCGAGCATTCCTTTCGAATCACGCCAGGAATTCGAGCGTGAAGTGCTGGCCGCATTCGGCAGCGCGCAGCGCGAGATCTGGCTGGCAGATGCGAGCTTTCGCCAATGGTCACTGAACTCGGTGGCCGGTGAAGAGAAGATGCATGCGCTCCTGGTGGCAAGTCGCGCCAACCGCATCCACCTGCTGGTCGCCGACGACCAGTACCTGTCGCGCGATGCGCCCCGTTTCATGCGTCTTCTGAGGCTTTTCGGCCAGAGCCTGCTGGTGCGCCGTCCTCCTGATGAAGTTGCCAACCGCTTCGCTGAAGATTGCAGTTTCGTAATCGTCGATCGGGCACGAATGGTGCGGAGATTTCACCGCGATTCAATGCGTGGCGTCGCCGAATTCCATCCCAACAGGGTCGGACCGTGGGTTGATCAATTCCAGTCGGTGTGGGAGGAAAGCTCTCCTGGCTTGTCTGGAACCATTCTCGGACTGTCAGGCTGATGTGACATTTCGAAACGGACCTTGTTGGGATAGCCGGTTTGGTAGCGCTCCATGCTTGCTCTATAATCGCAACCTGCTTCGGGCTGCGTAGAACTACGAAATGTCCCAAGGATATGGTTGTCGATCTGCCAAGCTTACTGCGCAACGCATCGCAACCGTCTGTTTGCACCCGCAACCTATTTACCTGATAACAAGGAAGAAAACATGAACAAGTCTTTGCTGGTCGCCTCGCTTCTCGCTGCAATGTCGCTCGCTGCCTGTGGCAAGAAGGACGACACTCCACCTCCTGCACCAGCACCTGTCGTGACGCCTGCGCCGGCCCCTGCTGATTCGAGCTCTGTGACTTCGGGCTCGGCCATGACCAGCACCGACGCGACCTCGTCGGGCAGCATGTCGTCGGGCATGACCGACTCGACCAGCACCACCAGCGCCAAGTAATCCCGGCGCAGCCTTTTGGCTGCTGGACAAGAAAAGCCGCGCAGTGGATTCTGCGCGGCTTTTTTGTTGGTACCGGGAAACGGCTATTCGACCGTCAGGCCCGCGCTCAAGGCGGCCGCTCGCGCCGTTCTGACCTGCAGCTGCAAGATTGCTGTCGTCAGGACGAGTAGTGCGCCGACCGCAAGGGCCGACAGCCGCGCGGAGAGCCCGGCACTTGTGACCGACAGGTAGACCCCGACCAGCAGCATCATGCCTGCGTTGTCGATCAGGTTTTGCACCGCAATTGCACCGCCGGTGCCGATCAGTTGCTGACCGCGCTTTTGCAGCACCGAGTTGAGCGGCACGATGAAGAAACCGCCCAGTGCGCCGATCATCAACAAGGCGGCAATGGCGGTCCAAAGCGAATGGATCACCGTGAAGGCGGCCACCAGGATGCCCATCAGTGCACCTGCAGGCACAACCTTGAACACCTTCTCGATGGGCACCAGCTGACCGGCCATCACGGCACCGACGGCCACCCCAAGTGCGGTCGCTGCAGTCAGGTAACTGGCCGTCCACAGATCGGTGGCACCGAGCGCAT
>CAZZVZ010000497.1:0-2525 GCA_964657655.1 Gammaproteobacteria bacterium
CTTTACCAACAGCTCGGGTGCCGATGCTGCGGTACGCTGGTCATTCGTGCCAGCCGCGAGCCCGGTCGCCGTTTCGCCCGACGACCTCAAGACCCGCGACCCCGACTTTCTCGCCAAGGAAATCGTCGCGCGCGTGGCCCGTGAAAAGCCGCATTGGACCATGTTGGTCACGGTCGCCAATCCGGGCGACCCGACGGCTGACCCGAGCAAGGCGTGGCCCGCCGATCGGCGCACCATCGACGCCGGCACGTTGACGGTTACGGCCATTGAGCCTGAAGTCGATGGAGCCTGCCGCAACATCAATTTCGATCCTACTGTGTTGCCCGCCGGGATTCGTGTCTCCGACGACCCGTTTCCAGCAGCGCGTTCGGCCGCGTACGCGGTCTCTTTTAATCGACGCGCCGCAGAGGACAAGGACTATCCGCGCAGCAGCGCCGGGGGAAAGCAATGAGCCCGGTCTATCCGCACTTTTCGGTGGCACAACGCGTCCTGCATTGGCTGATGGCAATCTGCATCCTCGCCATGCTGTTCATTGGCGTTGGCATGGTCTCAACCATCAAGCCCGACCATCTGACGCTGGTCGCGATCCACAAGCCGCTTGGTATCACCATTCTGATTCTCGCCCTGATTCGCCTCGGACTGCGCTTTTGGCTGGGTGCGCCACCCTTGCCGGGCAGCATGCCCCAGCCGATGAAGCTGGCAGCGCACCTGTCGCATTATGTGTTCTACGTGCTGATGATCGGATTGCCGCTACTCGGGTGGGCCATGCTGTCGGCCGCAAACTATCCCGTGGTGGTGCTCGGTGTCACGCTACCGCCGATGGTGTCGCCCAGCAATGAGCTGCACGCAGTGCTTTGGGACCTGCATCGGGCGCTGGCGCTGTTCTTCTTTGCACTGATCTTGTTGCACTTCGCAGCCGCAATGCTTCATCTGCTGGTCCGAAAGGACGGGGTGTTCGAGGCCATGTCGCCACTGCCGGCAAGCGACGAGTAGCAAGCCAGCCCGCAACAGGACTGCGCGAGACGCCAAGCACGGGACGTTGTGATCTCCCAGGGCATCTCCCGTCAGCGAGAGCGAAGCGCCTGACCACCAAGCGGCCAGTGCGCTTTCTGCTCGAGGATCTATTTTGCCTGCGGCATATTCTCCTGAGCACGCACGAAGGGCAGATTGTCGATATGCACCCAGCCGCGAAACGGCTCGCCGATGTCGGCGATGGCAAGCATCACAAGCACGATGAGGAGCGTGATCGAGACCACCTGCATTTCATGCAGAAGTGAGTTTGGCGCTCCGAACATCGAGACCGAAATGATGGTCAGCAGGGCACCGACCAGCAGCACACTCCAGAGAATAAAAGGCAGATCCGTCATGCTCTGCAACAGCCTGGTGCGTCGGTGTTCGGTGAGCACCGCCAACTCGCTCAGGGCGTGATCCTCGGCGGTGGCTTCCGAGCTGCTGGCCGCGTGCACCGACAACAGCGTGCTCCACATTGCTTCGTTGACGCGATGGCTGCCCTCTGGCACTTCGCGGCGAGACATTTCGGGCCAGTCACTCTCGATTGCGGCTCTTGCGTACTCGCGCGTCTGGTCTTGCAGCGCTTCACGCTGCGGTTGTGGCAAGCCCTCTGCCAGCCGATAGACGTTGCGCAGAGAGCTCGCTTCCAGTTCGACGTTCAGGCTGGCGCTGGAGAATGCGCCCCACTCGGTGTAGAGCATGAAGCCAAGGGTCACAGCGTAAGTGGTGCCAAGCACACTCAACTGCCAGCCGACCTGCTGATTGTTGGCAGCCCGCATCTCGAGTGGCCAGACACGATTCAGAATGCGGACGAAGGTCACTGCAGCGGCCAGCAGGGCGACTAGGATGACGACATTCTCGGTCATGCTGAACATAGATCTGATGCCTTGTTGGCGTGAGTATGTAGCTGGGGTGGGCGGCGGCGACCTGCGCACCGCCGCGGGCCCGCATGGTCGTGCTGCGTGAAACGTCTTCTTTCGTGTGGAATCTTAAACGCTGGACGCGTGCTTATCTCCTTGCGATGCGCACAGGGGATATTCAGCCAATATCAAATTCGATAAATATCGAATAAACTGTCGGCTAGACAATTTCAGGAGTGGGCGTGGACGACTCATTCGAATCGATGCTGACTTTTTTCAAGGCACTCTCCAGCGAGGGCCGCCTGCGACTGGTGGGCGTGCTTGCAAAAAGGCCGAGCACGGTGCGCGAGTTGGCAGCAGCCTTGTCGCTTGGCGAGCCAACCGTCTGCCATCATCTGCGCCGGCTCGAAGACGCTGGCCTGGTGCGGGTCAGCGATCGTCAGTACGTCCTCGACCTCGAGTCGCTGCGCCGGCTCGGCGAATCGATTCTGGGCAAAGACGGCGTCATCACATCGGCGGTACCCGACGAAATCAGCTGGGAGCAGCGTGTTCTGCAGATCTATCTTGAAGGAGAAGTGCTGACCAAGATTCCGGCGTCGCGCAAGAAGCGCTGGGCCATTTTGCGCTGGCTGGCGGAGAAATTCGAGGAAGGCC
>CAZZVZ010000498.1:0-2493 GCA_964657655.1 Gammaproteobacteria bacterium
CTCAATACTGCGAGCCCCTCCTCTTTGGTTGAGCTTTCAGTCAGATCGGCAACCGCGGTGAGCGCAACCTTCTCATCCTGGGTGATGCCGATGCTCCCGGCACGCTTGAGTTTCAGCGAAGCAACGGCCTTGCCAGCACGCGCTGTAAAGCCGGCCAGCAGCAACGACATGGCGAGCACCACGGCATCCGAAGGAGATTCGACAAATAGCTTGGCGATACCCTCGCGATCGTAATATCGGGCACTTTCTGCGAAATCGCCCGCAAGCAAGCTGTTCCAGAGCCGACGCGAGCGACGACGCAGGTCACTGACGGACGCGCCATCGGCTGTCTCACCTTGCAGACGCATCATGGTGTCCCACATCCTGCCGTGCGGACCGAGAAAGACTTCCATCATGCCGAGCGCGGAAAACAGGTCGGTGCGCACTGCGCGCTCACCAAAGGTCTCGACCGAAGCGTCACAAGCCTGAGCGACAGCGACCGTCGGTTTGCGCTGAGTGGCGAGGTACCAGGTGACTGCACTTGTCTTGTTGTTGACGCCAATGCGCTTGTAGAGCGAATGCAGATAAACCCTGGTCGTGCCATCCTTGTAGCCGAGCTGCGCGGCGATCGATTTGCTGCTCGCTCCTGTGACCAGCAGTTCGAGGATCTTCTGCTCGGTCTCGCTGATCTGAAGCGGCGCTGCTGAGTCCTTCTTATTCATAGGTGGCGGTCGAGGCTGCTGAGTGATTTGATCAAATGCTGAAAATTGGTAAGTCCGTCCGAGGAATTGATTTCAATTCCTTCGTTGCGTGTCTCACTGCGCAGGGCCTCGCTGAAGCGCGCCACCAGCATCGGGTCAAGACGGCTGCCCGAGAGCGCCTGCAGTCGATCGAGCCCGCCTGCAATTGTAGCCCGGCCCGCGACGACTTCGTCATGCATCAGCCTGTCATAGGTGTCCGCCACTGCGCAGATACGCGCATGCAGCGGAATCGCTTGCCCCGAGACGCCACTCGGAAAGCCGCTGCCATTCCAGTATGCATGGTGGTACTTGGCGACTTCGCGTGCCATCACGAGCCTCGGGTGACTGTCGTCACAAAGAATCTGCCAGCCCGTCTCGCAGTGTCCAGGATCGTCTTCAGCGCTGTAGCTCTGTCCCTGCCCGGACATGCGGCCGATCAGATTCTCGTGACCCACCGCCACGCCGATATCGTGCACCTGGGCCGCAAGCCCGATCTCGAGGGCATGAAGCGGTCCAATGCCGGCTGCCAGTGCCAGCATGCGTGACAGGGCGCCCACCCGGCCACCATGCTCGGCGCTCGGATCAATCTGCAAGGAATTGCCGCACGCCAGCCGAACCAGTGTGGGCCAGGTCGCGGGCGCATGTGCGGCGCCGCGTCGCTTCTCGAGCCGAACGCGCGCTTCTTCCAGGCCCTCGCCCCCCTGCGTCGCAGCCCGCGAAGATCGCCAGTCGGCCAGTCCGAGATGCGCACCGGCGGCTTCTGCACCCTGCTGATACACCAGCGTCGACAGTTCCTGCAGTCTGAGCAGCGCGCGTTCCGGATTGCCGATCGCTTCGTCTGCCCGCACCAGACAGGCGAGCGTATCGCGCAGCGCCGGCAGGCTTGGTCGGGCACTCGTCAGGCAGGCATCAAGCCTTGTGCTGGCGATGTCGATCCTGCCACGTGCGATCTCGACGACCGCCTGGGCCGTTGCTGCAGCCAGGGTCGCCCGCACCCCGCCATCGAGCCTGGACAGCTGATTGGCCAGATGCACCTGCTGTTCCGCACCGGCAATGTCGCCGCCTGCAACCATCAAGCGCACCATATTCCGGCGCAGCAGCAGCTGATTGAATGGTGTCACCTCCGGCGTGTCGAGGCCGGCCTCGAGCTCCGCAAGCGCCGATCGCGCATACGAGAGGCCAGCATCGAGCTGGTTGAGGTGGAGCGAGCAATGGGCCAGATTGACAAGCGCCGAATAGCGCGAGAACTGTGGCTCGCAAAGCGTCTTTATCTGATCGAGTGCATGGTGGAAGCCTCGTGCCGCCAGTTCATAGCGGCCGACATTGCATAGCGCACCGGCGATGTTGTTCCAGGATCGGCTGGCACCGACCGGATCCTGCAGCTCGGAGGTGATCTCGAGCGCACGGCCGTAGTAATCGACTGCGCCTGCAAAATCATAGGAATCCGCCGACAGCACCCCACACGCAGTCGCCGTCTGAAAGATGAGCGCCGGGGCGGCCACATCACAGACACGGCGATAGGCGGCCAGCGCAATCGGCATGGCGTCGAAGGCACGTGCCTGCCGGTAGAGCGCCTGGCAGATGCGCATTCCCGCCACAGCGGCAGACGGAACCTCTGCCGCCTTGGACTCGAGCAGGGCGTCGGCCAGTTGCAATGAGATGCGCCGCGTGGTTGGCTGATCGTAGCCGGCAAGACCGCGCTCGAATTCCAGCAGCATTTCCTCAGTCGAGATCGAGCCACTTGCTACCACGTTGCCTGACGCATGGTTGCCTT
>CAZZVZ010000499.1:0-2483 GCA_964657655.1 Gammaproteobacteria bacterium
TGCCGATGCCGCCGTTTCTGCTGGACCTGCTGTTCACCTTCAATATCGCCATGGCGATCATGGTGCTGTTGGTCAGCATGCATGTCAGCAAGCCGCTTGAATTCTCGGTGTTTCCGTCGGCTCTGCTGGTCACCACGCTGCTGCGTCTGTCGCTCAACGTCGCCTCGACCCGCGTGGTGCTGATGAACGGCCACAACGGTCCAGGTGCTGCCGGCAAGGTGATCGAGGCCTTCGGTCACTTCCTGGTGGGTGGCAACTATGCCGTCGGTCTGGTGGTGTTCGCCATTTTGGTGGTGATCAACTTCGTGGTGATCACCAAGGGTGCTGGCCGCATCGCCGAGGTCAGCGCACGTTTCACCCTGGACGCCATGCCGGGCAAGCAGATGGCCATCGATGCAGATCTGAACGCCGGCCTGATCAAGGAAGACGAAGCCAGACGGCGCCGCTCGGAGATTGCCAACGAAGCTGACTTCTATGGCTCGATGGACGGTGCCAGCAAGTTTGTGCGGGGCGACGCCATCGCCGGCATCCTGATCCTCTTCATCAACATCCTCGGTGGCGTGGTGGTTGGCATCGTGCAGCACGATCTGTCGTTCGCGGATGCGGCGCGGGATTACGTGCTGCTCGCCATCGGTGATGGCCTGGTGGCCCAGATCCCTGCACTGGTGATCTCGATGGCTGCGGGCATGATCGTCAGCCGGGTCGGCAACGATGACAACATCGGCAACCAGCTGGTCAGCCAGGTGTTCAAGAATCGCAATGCACTGACCGTCACGGCGGTGGTGCTCGGCCTGATCGGTTTGGTGCCGGGCATGCCGCATTTCGCATTTCTGTGCCTGTCGATGATGTCGGGCGGGCTCGCCTACTCGCGCATCGAAAAACCGGTCAAGCCAGTCCCCGGTGCCGACCAGGTCTCAAACGCCGTCGTGCCGGCTGTGGTCGAAGCCAGCTGGGATGATGTCAAGCCAGTCGACGTGCTGGGTCTTGAAGTCGGCTACCGGCTGGTGCCGCTGGTCGACTCCAACCAGGATGGCGAACTGCTCAAGCGCATCAAGTCGCTGCGTCGCAAGTTTGCCCAGGAAGTGGGCTTCCTGCCGCCTGCCGTTCATATCCGGGACAACCTGGAACTGCGCCCGAATCAATATGCCATCAGCCTGAAGGGCGTGGTGACCGCCCAGGGGGAGGCCTACAACGGCATGTTCCTGGCGATCAATCCAGGCCAGGTCGGCGGCGTGCTGCCCGGCACCGCGACCACCGATCCGACCTTCGGGCTGCCCGCCACCTGGATCGAATCGGCGCACCGCGAGCGCGCCATTTCCCTTGGCTACACGGTGGTCGACGCTGGCACCGTCGTCGCAACCCACTTGAATCACGTGGTGCAAAGCCATGCCTCCGAACTGCTCGGACGTCAGGAAGTCCAGCAGTTGCTCGACATGATCGCCAAGACACTGCCCAAGCTGATCGAAGAACTGACACCCAAGCTGCTGCCGCTTGGCACCGTGCAGAAGGTGTTGCAGAACCTGCTCAGCGAACAGGTACCGATCCGCGACCTGCGCAGCATCATCGAGTCGCTGTGCGACCACGGCACACGCACCCAGGATCCGGCTGAACTGACCGCAGCAGTACGCATCGCGCTGGGCCGTGCCATCGTGCAGCAGGTGTACCAGAACGATGTCCAGATCGCCATGATGGGCCTGCAGCCCGAACTCGAAAACGTTCTGATGCAAGCCGCAACACTTGCTGGCAGCGACGTCCCGGCGCTCGAGCCTGGCCTGGCACAGACGCTGTTGAGCGCCACGCGGCGCGCGGTCGACGCACAGGAGCGCATGGGACTGCCCGCAGCATTGCTGGTCCCCGATCGTCTGCGCGCACCGCTGTCGCGTTTCCTGCGCCGCGCATTGCCCCAGTTACGTGTCATCGCAGTAAGCGAAGTCCCTGACAACCGAACCGTCAAATTGCATGCCTTTGTAGGAGCGCCCGCATGAACATCCGCCGCTTTGTCGCAGCCAATTCCCGTCTCGCACTTCGTGAAGTCCGCGAGGCGCTGGGCGGCGACGCTGTCATTCTTGCCAACCGTCCGATCGAAGGTGGTGTTGAAATCCTGGCTGCTGCCTCGGGCGACCTGTCGCGCATGACCGAGCCGCTGGCACCGGCAACCCTCAAGGAGCGCGCAGCACCTGCAACCCTGACGCCGGCACCTGCCAAGGCACCGACGCGCACCCAGGCGCCAGCCAAGGCTCCGACCTTGCGCGAAAGAATCTCAGGCACGGTCAAGGCCGAGCCGGACTGGCTGACCGAAGCGCAGATCGTGCGTACCCGCCAGAGAATTGCCTCGCTGCTCGATGAAACCGGTGGCGACGCAAGCGATGACGCGCTGCTGCAGGGTTTACTTTCGAGTCAATCTGACGATGCCCACACCACGCTGTCGAGCGCTGCGCGCCGTGCACCGCCAAGCGTGCCAACAGTGGTTCAGCAGCAGGCAG
>CAZZVZ010000500.1:0-2483 GCA_964657655.1 Gammaproteobacteria bacterium
GCCCGCCGGTCAGGACACATCCTACGGCTGGCTGCTGAGGCGCGCCCGGCGTGTCCTGTTGACCGGTTTGGCCATCGGTGCTGCTGCAGTGCTGCAGGAGTTCCCGCGCGTAGCGCTTCTGATCTGGCCCGTCCCGCTCAGCGTGCTCGCCCGTATCAGCGCCATCATGATGACCACCGAGACCATGACGGGCCTGATGGTTGGGACTGGCCTCGAGTTCTTCTGGTGGATGCGTCAGGAACCGGGCAATACATCGCGTCGCAGGATCGCGATCCCCGTGATCCTCGCACTTCCATTCGTGTTCGCAGTCGTCCTCAAGCTGCTGCCGCTCAACCTTTCCGTGATCTTCGAAGTCGGTCTGGCGGGATCGATGGAAGCTTTCTGGCTCTATATTCTGTGGCGCACCCTGGTGGTCGGATCGATTGCGACCATCTATCTGCTCAGAAAGCGTCATGTGTTTGAAGAAGAGACGCGCATCAACACGGCCAATCGGGAGTGGGAGTACGCGCGTCGCGCGGTACTGGAATCGCGTCTGCAGGCGATCCAGGCGCGAGTCGAGCCGCAACTGCTGTTCGATTCACTCGCGAGGATGCGCGAGCGCTACGCGCAGAGCTCCGAGGACGGCGAGGTTCTTCTCGAAGCGCTGACCGATTTTCTGCGTTGCGGCCTGCCGCAGATGCGCACTGCAACGGGAACTGTGTTTCTCGAATGCGCGCTGCTCAAGAGCTATGCAGTGCTGCTCAACAGCGCGGCATTCAGCCGTCCGGCGCTGACCTGCGACATCGACCACGAGGCGGCGGCCGCGACCATTGCCGCCGGAAGTCTGCAAGGTCTGGTCGCACCCTGGCTGCGCAGCGCGTCGGCCCTCAACGAGACAGCGTTTCACATCCGCGCCAGCGTCGAACGCGGTGTCATCAGGATCGTCGTCGCCGGCCCTCCCTTTGACGTTGCAGCGTCCCTCGCGACCACTGCGCAGAGCCTGCGCGAGATCCATGGCTCACGCAGCAGCGTGACGCAAAGAATGTTCGAAGGCCGCCTTGAATGCCACCTGGAGTATCCCGATGACATCGACCAACCAATCAACCATGCAACCACGAGCAATCATCGCTGAAGACGAGCCGCACCTCGCGGCCGAGATCCACGAAATGCTGACCGCGCTTTGGCCCGAGCTGAAGATCCTCGCCGTCGCCAACGACGGCATCTCGGCGCTGCAGCTGTTCGAGCAGCACCGCCCCAACATCGCCTTCCTCGATATCCAGATGCCACGCATGGATGGGCTCGATGTGGCCCGCTCCATCGGCGACCGGGCACACATTGTCTTCATCACTGCATTCGACCAGCACGCACTGGCGGCCTTCGACGCAGGTGCGGTCGACTATGTCCTCAAGCCCGTCACCGCAGCGCGCATGCACGCCACGGTGCAGCGCCTCAAGACTCGTCAGGATGCACCGCCAGTCGATCTCGGGCGCATCCTGGAACAGATCTCCGGCGCCAAGGAAGCCAAGCCACATCTGCAGTGGATCAACGCGGCGCGCGGCTCGAGCATGCGCCTCATCACGGTCGACGAGATCTGTTACTTCAAGGCCGACAACAAGTACACGCTGGTGGTGACCCCGGACTCGGAATCACTGATCAAGAAGACCATCCGTGAATTGCAGGATGAACTTGATCCCGCCACCTTCTGGCAGGTGCATCGCTCGACTGTCGTCAATGTCCACTCGATCGAGAGCGTGGTGCGCGACGAACGTGGCGGCATGCAGCTTCGGCTCAAGAAACGCAGTGAACTGCTCGCGGTCAGCGAGTCCTATGGTCATCTCTTTCGTCAAATGTAAAAGGAGTGCATGTGAACAAAAACGGACCTTCTCGCAGACAGATTCTGGGAATGATCGGTGGCCTGCTCGCCGAACCCATGGTCGCGAACGCGCAGGACGCAGTCAAGGCCGATCCGCATAGCTACCGCGTGGTGCTGGAAAATGACAAGGTCCGGGTGCTCGAATATGTCAGCCTGCCGGGCTATGGCATCTGCGGCGCCGGCCAGCACACCCATCCCGGACACGTGACGGTGCAGATGACGCCGGCCAAGGTGCGCATCACGGGCAAGGATGGCAAGGTGGCGACCATCGACGCGCCAGCAGGCCTGGTGTTCTGGGAAGATGCCGTGACCCACACCACCGAGAACGTAGGCGGCACCAATTCTCGCGCCTTCATCGTCGAGATCAAGGACGCCAACTGGAAGCCGAGCACGGGCTGATCGCGCATGCGCGATTTGCAGCGCAATTTGAAGCGCATAGTAGCAGAACTGCACAGCGCATTGCATAGTCGCATGCTGCGCAGCTGTGCGAGCAGCAGTCCCTGCTTTCGAAACTCGGTGATACACGTGCTGGCTGTTGAGATCTGTACTTCGTTCACAATCAGAAAGGCACTGAAGCAATTGCTCTGAATGTTGCAGCTCCAACTCTTCATGCTGCACAGGGAGGTTGTTT
>CAZZVZ010000501.1:0-2480 GCA_964657655.1 Gammaproteobacteria bacterium
CGCGCTCGCGCACGCGGCGGCGGACGTCACCGAACTTGGCCGCACGCGATCCGGTGAAAACGCCGGTTTCGAACATCTGCGCCGGCTCACCGATGCCGTGGCCGGACGGATCGTAAAGATGTACCGTTCCGTCAAGGGGGTCGCATCCCTCTCGGTCTGCGCCAAGCTGGCCACCGCGGACATCCGCACATCAACCACCGACTTCTCAACTTTTTCCGATGAGATCACGCAGACCGTGGAGTTGACGCGGTCGAGCCTGGACAGCTTCGCCGGTGAGTTGTCGCCTGTCCGCGAGCGCATCATGGCCGCGCTGCCACCAGGCAGTACGTTCTTGCCGCTCATGACGCTTTATCTGACCGATCACACCGCGCCTGAAGAGATTCGTCGCTCCATGGAAAGCGGCGCGGTGTTTGGCGTCAAGCTCTATCCAGCGGGCGCCACCACCAATTCGGCTGCAGGCGTGACCAATCTGAAGCTGTGCTGGAAAACGCTCGAGACCATGCAGCAGTGCGGTATGCCTTTGCTGGTGCATGGCGAAGTGACCGACCCCGGCGTGGATCAGTTCGATCGCGAGAAGGTCTTCATCGACGAACAGCTGATTCCGCTGCGCGCCGCGTTTCCGGAGCTGCGCGTGGTGTTCGAGCACATCACCACCAAGGAGGCAGCCGATTATGTTCGCGACTGTGGCGGTGCCTCAGGACGCCTTGCGGCGACCATCACTGCCCACCACCTGCTCTATAGCCGCAATGCCCTGTTCACCGGCGGTCTGCGACCGCACTATTACTGCTTGCCGATCCTCAAGCGCGAGACGCATCGGGTCGCACTGCTCGACGCTGCCACCTCGGGCAATCCACGTTTCTTTCTTGGTACCGACAGTGCGCCGCACGAGCGCGCCAGCAAGGAATCGGCATGCTGCGGCGCCGGCTGCTACACCGCGCTGCACGCGCTCGAGCTGTATGCCAGCGCCTTCGCCAGTGTCGGCAAAATCGCCATGCTGGAAGACTTCGCCAGTTCGTTCGGCGCTGACTTTTATGGTCTGCCACGCAATCTCGAGCGCCTGACCTTGAAGCGCAGTCCGTTCGTGGTGCCTGACAGTCTGCCGTTTGGCGACGGCAGGCTGATTCCGCTGGCGGCAGGCAGCACCCTTGAATGGAGCGTGCAGCACTGAGCGCTGCCGCACTCGCCCTTGCGTCCTATCGCACGCTGATCGACCAGCTCGGCATCGAGCCGGGTGAGCTGACCCGTGCTGACCAGTTCGCCGCCTGGCTTATTGCGTGCAATGATTGGTTGCAGCGCCACGCCCGGCAAGAACGACTGGTCGCGGCAAGGCACGGCGCGAAGACCAGTGCGCTCGGCTACGAACGACGCATCGTCGAGTCGGGCGAAATCGAAACGCGCGACGATCGCCACGACAGCATGAACGCATTGGTCTGGCTGCAGTATCCCTCCGCCAAGCGCGCCTTGTCGCTGCTGCACCTCGAAGAGGCCAGCATCAGCAGCGACCCATCGCGGCGCGGCCCGAGACGCGATGCTGCAACCCTGTTCGATGAACACGGCCTGGTGATCCTGGTGCGCCATCCACAAGCCCTGGCGCTGCTCAAACAGCGGCAATGGCAAAGCGCCTGGTTCACGCAGCGCGATATGTTCATCGAGCAAACGCGTCTGGTGGTGTTTGGACACGCATTGCTCGAGCGGCTGGCCCATCCGTACAAGGGATTGACGGGGCATGCCATGCTGCTGCCCTGGTCAGCTAACGAGTGGCCCAACCATGCGTTGCTCGACCAGGAGATCAAGCAGCGCATCACGGCACTTGCCGCACCAGGAGATTTGCTGGCCTGTCCTGTGATGGGATGGCCAGGCTTTGCAGCCGGGCAGGATCTCGCCTACTACGCTGACCGGAACGTATTCCGGTCAGCGCCGTCAGTCAGCGCTACTCGTCGCCCTTGAAGTCGAACTCGGTGACGGTGGTTGCAGGTTCTGCCATGGGCGCGTATTTCCAGTGCATGGCAGCCGCCACCACAGCGCTGTCGAATACCCGTGGCGGCGAGGAGCTCACCACTTCGACATTCTTGACGCTGCCATCCGCGCCGACCGAAATCCGCGCCGTCACGTGGCCGGTGGTGACACCTTTTCTGAGCGCTTCACGCGGAAACCCAGGCTGCTCGCGCGAGATCAGCTTCAAGGCGGTGGCGGGCGGTGGTACTGCTGCCGCCGGCTGAACCGGCGCTGCCGAGGCAACCTGGACGGGGGCCGGTGCCGAAGATGACGGCAGCGCGACTTCGCGTGCGCTGGCGCTGACCGGCTGCAGGACCGGGCGTTCTGCAGCCGCCACCTGTAGCGGCGGCGGGGCCACCTTGGCGACTTCGGGCTTGACCTCAGGTTTGACATCGGCCGGCTTGGGTGGCTCAGGCGGCTTCTTGTCTGCCTTTTCCGGGGTCATCTTGAGCCAGTCCAGCACGTCGTTACCGCCGCTCTTGCCT
>CAZZVZ010000502.1:0-2464 GCA_964657655.1 Gammaproteobacteria bacterium
CGAGTGGCGCAGGGCAGTACGTTCTTCGGCGCCACTCGCGCTGCTGCTGCTCGATGTCGACTTCTTCAAACGCCTCAACGACGAGTTCGGCCATCGGCGCGGCGATGCCTACCTGGTCGAGATCGCGGCTGCATTGCAGGGCTGCGTGCGCGCCGGTGATCTGGTAGCGCGCTACGGCGGTGAAGAATTCGCAGCCATCCTGCCTGCCACCAGCAGGGCCGGTGCCGAGCACGTCGCCTCGCGCATGCGAACTGCAGTGCGCGACATCCGGCTTTCTGAGCTGGGCGCGGGCGCGCCTCGCATCACCATCAGCATCGGCGTGTGTATCGTCGAGCCGCCGCATGCGGGGACCTACATCGACATGATCGACGCCGCAGATCGCGCGCTCTATGCGGCCAAGCGGGCCGGTCGCGATCGCATCGAATTCGCAGCAGATCCAATCGTGGCGGCGCGTTGACCGGCCAGGCCGCCTGCGGCCCTGTAGGGTGCCATCAGGCAGGCCGAATCGCCTGTTACGCGGCGACCTCGATCTCGTGCTGCAACAGCTTCTCGAATGCGGCCAGATCGAGCGGCGCGCTAAAGAGATAGCCCTGACAGTAGTCACAGCCCTGTTCACTCAGGAACTCGCGCTGCACGCGGGTCTCCACGCCTTCTGCCACCGAGGTCAGCCCGAGGCTGCGCGCCAGGGCCACGATGGTGGCGGCGATGGCGGCACCATTGCGGTCGGTCGAGATATCGCAGACGAAGGATTTGTCGATCTTGAGCTGCGACAGAGGCAGGCGTTTCAGGTAGGACAAAGAAGAGTAGCCGGTGCCGAAGTCGTCGAGCGAGAAGCGGATGCCATGCGAGCGCAGCAGCGCCATCTTGTTGATGGTGTCTTCCAGATCCTCGATCAGCATCGATTCGGTCAGTTCCAGCTCGAGGCGCTGTGGATTGATGTCGGCGGCGGCAATTGCTTCGAGCGTTTGCTTGATGAACTGCGGGTGCCTGAATTCACGCGCGCTGACGTTGACCGCAATGGTCAGGCCTGCTGACTGCGGCGTGGCCGCCCAGGTCTTGATCTGCTGACACGCGCGGTTGATGACCCAGCGACCGAGCGCGAAGATCACACCCGACTGTTCGGCGAGCGGTATGAAACTGTCGGGCAGGACCAGACCAAAGGTCGGATGGTTCCAGCGTACCAGCGCTTCGCAGCCGATCACCACGCCTTGCCGATCGACTTGCGGTTGATAGTAGAGAACCAGCTGGTCTCGGGCGATCGCATCGGGCAGGTCGCGCTCCAGGAAGAGCGCGTTGGGAATCTCGGATTCCTGCGCGCGGTAGGCGCGAATCGCGTTGCGCCCGCCGGTCTTGGCCTGGAACATGGCAAGGTCGGCGCGCTTGACAGCGTCTGCCATCTCTTCATCGGGGCGCAGCGTGGTCAGGCCGCCCGAGAATGAAATACGCAGGTCGGCGACCTGCTTGTTGACCGTGATGGTCTGCAGCTGTGTCTGCATGCGCTGCAGCACGTGCAACGCGGTTTCCTCCGAGGTGTGCGGCAGCAGCAGCAAGAACTCCTCGCCACCCCAGCGTGCCAGCACGTCCTCGGCGCGCAACGTCGCCTTCAGGTGCTGTGCGAACAGGCGCAACACCTGATCACCGATGGCATGCCCGTAGCCGTCGTTGATTCGCTTGAAATGGTCGATGTCGATCAGGGCCAGGCAGACCGCGCGTTCCTCGCGATCGGGCCGGCGTTCTTCGCGTCTGAGCACCGAGTTCATGTGCCGGCGATTGGGCAGGCGGGTCAGTTCGTCGTTGGTGGCCAAGAGCTGGATCTTCTGCAGGGCTTGCGCCAGCTCGAGCTTTTGTCGGATCAGGCGACGCCTCAAGCCATTCCACTGGGCGGTCAGGAAGTTGACCGCCAGCAGCATCCCAGATGCCAGTATGAAGTGGGCCAGCTCCAGCAGCGGCGGGTGGCCGGCCGGATCGACGTGGCGCATCCACAGCATGGTGGCACCGAGATTGATCACCAGGAAGGCCGACAGGAAGAGCGACTGCGGCACAGACAGGGCAAAGCCGCAAAAACTCATCATCACCACCATGACCGTAATGGTGGCGCCACGGAATTGACCCGAGATGGCATAGGCCGCCACCACCGCCACGGTGGCGAACAGGCCTTGCACCATGGTGAGGAACGCCGGCCGCAGACGCAGCGTGATACTGAACCTGACCAGCAAGTAGAAGCTGCACACGCCCAGCAGAATGATGACGCTCATCAGATGGCCGAGCGGCGCTGGAATCTGGCCTGCGCGAATCAGCAGGAAGATCAGCAGCACGGCCAGCAGATAGACCGAGCAGGTCGATGCCCAATAGATGACGAGGCGTCGCAACGGCGGGGTGTCGCCCAGAACGAGTGCTGCGAGCGAGTACGCTTTGGGGCGCTCGGGCGCGGCCGCGCCGCGCAAATCCGGCGCGGGCTTGCGAA
>CAZZVZ010000503.1:0-2453 GCA_964657655.1 Gammaproteobacteria bacterium
TTGGGTTCGAGCGCGAAGGGCGTGTCCTGAAACTTGATGTGACGCTGCTGCAGTTCGAGCAGTTTGGCGCGAAAGAACAGCCGGATATCGAGTTGCGCCTCGACCGCGCGCTTGACGCGCGCAAAATGGCGCCGGTTTCCGGTGACATAGCGCGCCTCGATCAAGGCGGTCTGCACGGTGATGTCGCGTTCCGCCTCATGCAGGCACTCGCTCTCGGTGCGCACGCTGTGGCCAAGATCGAGCCCGAGATCCCACATCAGGCTGATGAGACGTTCGATCGACGACTGGATCGCCGCGTCAGCCGGCTTGGCCAGCAGGATCAGGATGTCGACGTCGGAATAGGGGAACAGTTCGCCGCGTCCGTAGCCGCCCACTGCAACCAGGACGCTGTCAGCAGGCATGCCGATCGCCTGCCAGCAGCGCACCAGCGCGTCGTCGACGGCGTTGGCAAAGCGGCGCAGCAGGGGTCCCGGGGCACCGGCCAGCTGATAGCGCTCGAGCGCCAGCGCCTTGGCCTTGCCAAGCGATTCGCGCAGGACTGCGCTTAAGGCGGGGCTGTCGGACTCGATCAGTGCCGACACAATCGGCGCCGGGTTCAGGCGGCCGCGAGTGCCGGCTTGGGCGGCGTACCCGCTGACTGGGTCAGGATTTCGTAGCCGGAATCAGTCACGAGCACGGTGTGCTCCCACTGGGCCGACAGGCTATGGTCCTTGGTGACGATGGTCCAGCCGTCAGCCAGTTCACGAATATCGCGTCGGCCGGCGTTGATCATCGGCTCGACCGTGAAAATCATGCCCGGGCGCAGCTCCTCCAAGGTGCCAGGGCGCCCGTAGTGCAGCACCTGCGGCTCCTCGTGGAATTTGGTGCCAATGCCATGTCCGCAGAACTCGCGCACCACGGAAAAGCCGTTCTTCTCGGCGTACTTCTGGATCGCGTTGCCGATATCGCCCAGGTGGGCACCGGGCTTGATCTGGTCGATGCCAAGCCACATGCAGTCGTAGGTGATATCGACCAGCCGCTTGGCCTGGATCGAGGGCTCGCCGGCGATGAACATGCGGCTGGTGTCGCCGTGGTAGCCATCCTTGATGACAGTGACATCGATGTTGAGGATGTCGCCGTTCTTGAGAATCTTCTCCCCGGGAATACCGTGACACACCTGGTGGTTGACCGAGGTGCAGATCGACTTGGGATAGGGGTCGTAGCCCGACGGCGCGTAATTGAGAGGTGCGGGGATGGTGCCTTGCACCTCGACCATGTATGCGTGACACAGCCGGTCGAGCTCGCCGGTGCTGACACCGGGCTTGACGAATGGCGTGATGTAATCGAGGACTTCTGCAGCAAGCCGTCCTGCGACCCGCATTTTGTCGATATCGCTACTGGTTTTAATGACCGCTGACACTCTGATTTCCGAAAAAAAAGTGGGGCAGACCCGATGTTTCGGCCCGGGGTTACGCAAAAACCGCGCTGTTGCGCCAAACATCCATGGCGCGCTATAATCCAAGGCTTGGTCTAAATCGCTGAATATTGTGCCTTGTTAGGCATCTGCCCGCAAGGTTACAGCGCATTTCGGCAGTATCGATTCGCTCTTTTACGGGCGCCTCTTTACAGCGGCTCAACAGCCCCGATCTAGTTTCCAAGTTTGGTGTGCACGGCGCGCTTTGCAAGGGTCCGAAAAGACGCTTGGGTGTGGTGCACAGGTTGTTAATCACGAGCCATGCAATCCAGGGTGTTGGACCGCGGTCCGATACTGCATGCGCTTCAGACAGAACCCTCAAGGAGCAGTTATGGCAGTCACAATGAGAGAAATGCTGGAGGCGGGCGTCCACTTCGGACACCAGACCCGTTTCTGGAACCCGCGCATGGCCCCGTTCATCTTCGGCCATCGCAACAAGATCCACATCGTCAACCTGGAACGCACGCTGTCGAATTACGGCGAGGCGATCAAGTACGCCAAGCGCCTGTCGGCCAATCGCGGTACGGTGCTGTTCGTCGGCACCAAGCGCCAGGCACGTGAAATCATTGCCGAGGAAGCGCAACGCGCTGGCATGCCCTTCGTCGACCAGCGCTGGCTGGGCGGCATGCTGACCAATTTCAAGACCGTCAAGGCCTCGATCAAGCGCCTGAAGGACATGGAAGCCACCATCGAAGAGGGTGGTCTTGAGCGCATGAGCAAGAAGGAAGCTCTGGTGTTTCAGCGCGAAGTCGAAAAGCTGCAAAAGAGCATCGGCGGCATCAAGGACATGACCGGTGTGCCGGATGCGATTTTCGTGATTGACGTCGGCTACCACAAGGGTGCCGTGACGGAAGCAGCCAAGCTCGGCATTCCCGTGATCGGCGTGGTCGATACCAACCACTCGCCCGAAGGTGTCGCTTATGTGATCCCGGGTAACGACGATTCGAGCCGTGCCATCCGCCTGTACGCGCGTGGCATCGCCGACGCCGTTCTGGAAGGC
>CAZZVZ010000504.1:0-2444 GCA_964657655.1 Gammaproteobacteria bacterium
CCTCTGCGGTGGTGGCAGACCTGGTCGATGTCACCCGGCTGCATACTGCCGACCCGGAAAACCGCGTGCCGCACCTGGCATTTCAGGCCGATTCGCTCGCCGCCACGCCGATCCTTCCCATCGGCGCTGTCAGGACCGCCTATTACCTGCGTCTGCGTGTGCTCGATCGGCCCGGCGTGCTGGCCGACATCACGCGGCTTTTGGCCGATGCCTCGATCTCGATTGGCGCTTTTTTGCAGCGCGAACCGAACCAGAGCGAAAACCAGACCGACATCATCTTGCTGACCCACAAGGCCATTGAGGCTGAAGTGCGCGGTGCCATCGTACGCATCGAGCAGCTCACCTCGGTGCTGCACAAGGCAGTGGTGCTGCGCGTCGAGGAGCTCGCCTGATGGCACTGACCTATGTCAGTACCCGCGGCGGCGATGACCGCCTGGCAAAGCACACCTTTAGCAGCGTGGCCCTCGATGGTCTGGCCGCGGACGGCGGCCTGATGCTGCCAAGCAAGCTGCCGATGCTCGATCAGCAGCGCTTGAGCGCCTGGCGCTCGCTCGACTACGTGGCACTTGCGAAGGCGGTGATGGGCATGTTCGTCGACGACCTCGAGCCTGGCGTGCTCGATCGTCTCGTCAGCGCAAGCTACACGGCACAGGTGTTCGGCAGCAGCGAAATCACGCCGCTGTCGCGGCTCGACGAGCGCCTCTCGCTGTTGCACCTGTCAAACGGACCGACGCTGGCCTTCAAGGATATCGCCATGCAGTGGCTCGGGCATCTGTTCGAGCATCTCCTGGGCCGTCAGGGTGCAACACTCAATATACTTGGTGCCACCTCGGGTGATACTGGCAGCGCCGCGTTGCACGCCATGAAAGGCAAGGCTGGCATCGAAGTCTTCATGCTGTCGCCCTATCAGCGCATGAGTCCGTTCCAGGCCGCGCAGATGTATAGCGTGCTGGATCACAACTGCCACAACCTGGCGCTGCGCGGCGTGTTCGATGAAGCGCAGGACATCGTCAAGCAGTTGAGCCAGGACGCCGGGTTCAAGATGCAATGGCGCCTTGGTTCGGTCAACTCCATCAACTGGGCGCGCCTGGTCGCGCAGGTGGTGTACTACTTCAAGGGTTATTTCGCTGCCACCACCAGCAATAGCGAACGCGTCAGTTTCTGTGTGCCCTCGGGAAACTTCGGCAACATCTATGCGGGCCATGTGGCACGCCAGATGGGGCTGCCCATCGACCGGCTGATTTGCGCGACCAACGAGAACGATGTGCTCGATGAGTTCTTCAGGAGCGGTGTCTATCGGGCACGTGCCAAGGAACAGGTGCACGCGACCTCCAGTCCTTCGATGGATATCAGCCGCGCTTCAAATTTCGAGCGACTGATGTTCGATCTGCATCAAGGTGATGCACAGCGCGTGCGCCATGACTGGAGCACGCTTGCCAAGACTGGCGAGTTCAGGCTCAGCGGCGCCGAACATGCGCGCGTCATCGAGCAGTTCGGCTTTGTCTCGGGCGCCAGTTCGCATGGCGAACGGATTGCGACCATCAAGGCGGTGCACCAGCGTTACGGCATCTTCATCGATCCACACACCGCCGACGGCTTCGCGGTTGCCGCCAAGGTCAAGGTCGACACTCAGGTGCTGGTGCTCGAAACCGCGCTGCCGGCAAAATTCGAGGACACCATGCGCGAGGCGCTCGGTGCCGTGCCACCAAGACCGCCAGGTTTCGCAGGTCTTGAAGGCCTGCCGCAGCGCTACAAGGTGATCGATGCCAGCGCCGAGGCGGTGCGCGCCGAGATCATCAGTGCGGCCGCTGCAAGACAGACTGCTGATGCCAAGGCCGAACCATGAATGCTCCTGAACTCACCTCTGTTGCCGCAGCGCTCGAAGCAGTGCTTGCTGGCGTGACGCCAATCGCTGAGCACCAGTCGCTCGACACCTTGTCGGCGTTCGGTCGCGTGCTGGCCGCCGATCAGCACTCGGAAATCGATGTCCCTGGAATGGACAACTCCCAGATGGACGGCTACGCCGTGCGCGCTGCCGACTGTAGCGCCCATGGCATGCTCGAGGTCAGCCAGCGTATTGCTGCAGGGCACGCAGCACTGCCGCTCAAGAATGGCACGGCCGCGCGCATCTTCACCGGTGCGCCGATTCCGCCGGGGGCCGATGCGGTCGTGATGCAGGAAGCGACGCGCGCACAGGGCTCGCTTGCGACAGGCGATGCACGCATCGAAATTGTGTCACCGCCCAAGGCTGGTGACTGGATCCGGCGTCGCGGCGAAGATATCGGCCACTATGGTCGCCTCGTCTTCGCGATGATCGCGCGCCATTTCGGCAGCGGCGACGACGTGGTCGCCGCGTTACGCCAAGATAAAGACTTTTCGGATGAGGACGCGCGGGCGCTCCTCGCCCAAGTCGAAGCGGCCGACTACAGCCCGCCCAAACGCGC
>CAZZVZ010000505.1:0-2386 GCA_964657655.1 Gammaproteobacteria bacterium
CCCTGCGAAGTATTTCTCGTTGGTCGATGCGCGGTTCTGCGAGAATGAGTAACCTGCCGCTGTATCATGCAGCGGGCGGGCTTGAATGCGGTCAGTGGGGCGGGTAGACGGGGCCAGACCGTTTCATAGCGCTTTCCTTCATGCCTCCCGTGCTGATTGATTATTCAACAGCTGATCGGGCAACTGCAATGAACAGCGGGGCATCAGCCTGGTTCGACGACGCGAGCGAAAAGCAGCTGTATACCAGCTTCGCCACGTGATCGTTGTCAGATGCCAGTGCGGCATGCACGATGGAATCCATATCCGGCGAGCCTGGATCGAGCTCTGCGTCATCAATCAATGGCGTGAGGGGCAGTGCTGACGCGTAGGCCAGTGCGTACTGCCAGAGAAATGCGCGCGGATCGTCTGCGTAGCGCAACAGGGTGTGCATCGCGTGTGCGCTGGTGATGAGATGCAGCACGATGAAGTTGGGGTGTTTGAGATAACTCTTCGCTGCGATCTGCGCCAGAGCTTCAATCGAGAGGGTCGAGAGGTCGAGCCCGGGCAAAGCGTGCCGCCATTCGGAGGTCCTGGCGATTGCCGACATCGAAAGATGAATGAGCGGCAGGTCAAACGATAGATGGCTGGTCCTCTTTTGAATGTTCTCGAGCCAGGCATGTAGCGGCGTCACGCCTGAGGGCGGCAGCGGTACGTCGATCGGCAGATAGCGCGTACCCCAATAAGCGAGTCCGGCAGCCACCTCATCGTCAGTTTGCGCTTCGATGCCGTAAGCTGTACGCAGCATGCCGTGAAACGCTGCAGCACCGACCCCTGGGCCAAGGCGTGCAAGTTCCTGTCTGAGAACCATTTCGCGTCCGTCGCGCAACACGCGTTGTTTCATCAACGCGAGTGCTTCGGGATAGCTCTCAATATCACCGAGTCTCTGGGCGGCCGGTGCAGGCGCCTGACTGCGGGTGATCGCCGGCTCGAGGCGCATGGCATATGTATCGAAGAATGCCTCCAGCCGGGCCGATCTGGCGCCGAGACCGGCGAGTGCGATCAGTGCCATCGGCAGGTGATTGCTCAAACCATCTTGGTACTCTGGCCCGAAACGGGCACCGCGCTGCAAGAGCCCTTTTAGCGTCGGGCTGGCAAGGCGCTCAGAGTGCGGCACAGACCTTCTCCAGCGTGGTCCAGTTGCGCGCGGTGACCGAGTCACCCATCTTCTTGGAAAATGCCTTGTTGAGCGGACTGTCGAGGACGCCTTCTTCACACCAAAGATAAACTGCATCGGCACCGACTGCCAGATGGTCGGGGTGCCATTTCTCCTTCGCCATCTCCTTTGCGGTTGCAAGCGCCTTGTCATCGTGCGCGAAAGCGATCAGAAAACGCGACGGATGTTTCATCTGATCCCTGAGCGGATTGGCAGCGACTACCTGCTGCAAGGTGTCGCCACTCACCACCATCACGGCGCAGTCGACTCTGCACTTGGCAAGAATCGCTGCACGCAGTGCTGCAGCCAGCTTGCTGGCATCGCGCACCTTGCTGTCAAAGATCAGGTTGCCGCTGTTGAGCACGGTGGCGACCCCGGTCAGTCCCAGCTCTGCTGCGAGGTCCCGCAAGTCGGCCATGGCCACGCGTTTTGCCGTGCCTACATTGATCCCGCGCATGAAGGCAACGTAACGCATCGACGGAGGCGGTCTAGGCGGCGAGCGCCAGGGCTTCGCTGGCGAGCAATTCGTAGGATCTGACGCGCGCCCTGTGATCGAAGATCTGTGACGTGAGCATCAGTTCATCGGCTCCGGTCCTGGCCACGAAGGCTTCAATCTGCTGCCTGACGCTGTCTGGCGCGCCGACCGCGATACAGCTCAGTGCGCCGTCGATGATGGCCTTTTCCTGTGGCAGCAGGCGATCCGGATAACCTGCGTCCGGTGGCGGCAGCGGCCTCGGGCGGCCACTGCGCAGATTGACGAAGGCCTGCATCTGCGAGGTGGCCAGTACGCGCGCTTCCTCATCGGTGTCGGCGGCAAACACGTTAAAGCCGAGCATGACGTAGGGCGCGTCGAGCTTGTCGGAGGGCCGAAAGGTCGAACGATAGATGTCGATGGCCTGCATCATGGCCTGCGGCGCGAAATGCGAGGCAAACGCGAACGGCAGGCCAAGCATGGCGGCTAGCTGGGCGCCAAACAGACTGGATCCGAGGATCCACACGGGTACCTGAAGACCCGCGCCGGGTACCGCACGGACCGGCCCTGCAGGCTCTTCTTCGAAGTACTGCATCAGTTCGACCACGTCCTGGGGAAATTCGTCGCCGCCCATCAGGTTGCGGCGCAAGGCGCGCGCGGTGGTCTGATCCGAACCCGGTGCACGGCCGAGGCCGAGGTCGATACGTCCTGGATAGAGCGAG
>CAZZVZ010000506.1:0-2375 GCA_964657655.1 Gammaproteobacteria bacterium
ATCTGATGGCGTGCGATTCGACTTCAGTCAATCTCTTCAAGGTGCTGGCCGCGGCCCTGTCGATTCAATCCATCGAGCAGCCGAGCCGCCGCACCATTGTCAGCGAGCGCGGCAATTTTCCGACCGACCTCTATATCGCCGAGGGTCTGTGTCATCTGCTTGGTGGCGGCTCGACGCCCTACCGCTTGCAGCTGGTCGACAGCAACGCAGAACTCGAGGCCGCGCTGGTAAGCGAGCCCGCTGTGGTGATGCTCACGCAGGTCGACTACCGCACCGGCGCCATGCATGACATGGCTGCGATGACCAGAAAGATCCACGAGGCGGGCGCCCTGGCGGTGTGGGATCTGGCGCATTCCGCCGGTGCGCTACCCGTCGAACTGGATCGCGATGGCGCTGATTTCGCGATTGGCTGTGGCTACAAGTATCTCAATGGCGGGCCCGGGGCACCCGCGTTCGTCTGGACCGCCAGGCGACACCAGGCGCGCGCGCTGCAACCACTTTCGGGCTGGTTCGGACATGCCGAGCCGTTTCGCTTCGAACCCGGCTATCGCGCCGCCGAAGGCATCAAACGCTATCTGGCCGGTACGCCTGCGGTACTCGGCATGATCGCGCTGGATGCCGGGCTCGACAGTGTGCTGGCAGCAGAAGGCTACGGCGGCATGCATGCCTTGCGGCGCAAATCGCTCTCGCTCGCCGAGCTCTTCATCGCTCTAATCCAGGACGGCAAGGCTTGCGAGGTGCTGCATTTGATCACCCCGCGTGATGCCGCAGCGCGTGGCAGCCAGGTCAGTTTCAGGGCAGGCCGCGAGCTCGGTGATGGCTATGCGCTGATGCAGGCCCTGATCGCTCGCGGCGTGATCGGCGACTTTCGCGCCCCGGACATTCTGCGCTTCGGCTTGACACCACTTTATCTTCGCTATTGCGACGTGTTCGATGCCGCAGCGATCGTGAATGAGCTGATCGAGACCCGCGCGTGGGATCAGCCGCAGTTTCACGTCCGGGCTGCCGTCACGTGAGCGACAAACCCCTTCCAGAAGGCGCCAAGACCGATTTCAGCGCCGAAATGAGCTACGGCGACTACCTCGATCTGGGCCGCGTGCTGTCGGCGCAGCATCCCCGTTCTGATGATCACAACGAGATGCTGTTCATCATTCAGCATCAGACCAGCGAGCTGTGGATCAAGCTGATGCTGCACGAACTGCGCGCTGCCATCAAGGAAATCGCCAGCAGCGAGCTGTCGAGCGCTTTCAAGATGATGGCGCGCGTGTCGCGCATCTTCGAGCAGCTGGTGCACTCCTGGGATGTGCTGGCCACCATGACGCCTTCTGAGTACACCCGCATGCGGCCATCGCTCGGTTCGTCCTCCGGCTTCCAGTCGCACCAGTATCGCGAGATCGAGTTCCTGCTCGGCAACAAGAATGGCGGCATGCTGCGCGTGCACGCTCATCAGCCAGAAACACTTGCAATTCTCGAAGCGAGCCTCAAGGCACCGTCGCTGTACGATGAATCGCTTCGTCTTCTGACACGGCGCGGCTTTGCGATTGCAGGCGTCGCGCGCGACTACGCCCTGCCCTACCAGCCGTCCGGTGAAGTGGAAGCCGCGTGGCTCGAGGTCTACCGTCATCCCGAGAAATACTGGGACCTCTACCAGCTCGCCGAAGAGCTGATCGATTTGGAAGACGCCTTCAGACAATGGCGCTTTCGCCACGTCACCACCGTCGAGCGCATCATCGGCTTCAAACCCGGCACCGGTGGTACCGCCGGTGTCAGCTACTTGCGCAAGATGCTCGACGTGGTGCTGTTTCCTGAACTATGGAAAGTACGGACCGACCTGTGAAAATCCTCCAGCCGCCCGAATGGGCACCCCCTCGCGGCTACGCCAACGGCATTGCAGCACGCGGCACCATGGTGTTCGTCGCCGGCCAGATCGGCTGGAACGCACGCTCTGAATTCGAGAGCGATGATCTCGTCGAGCAGACAAGACAGGCGCTGTCCAATGTTGCAGCGGTGCTGGCCGAGGCCGGTGCCAGGCCGGAGCACGTGGTGCGCATGACCTGGTACCTCACCGACCGGGCCGCGTATCTTGCCGAGGGAAAGGCGATCGGCCAGGCCTATCGGGCCGTGTTCGGCCGCCACTTTCCGACCATGAGCGCAGTCGAAGTCAGTGCCTTGATGGAGGCTCGTGCCAAGGTTGAGATCGAAGTGACTGCCGTGGTCCCAGACGAGCCAGCCGGGTCTGGTTCCTAGCGCGAGGCATGGCAACGACCCGCAACATCGCTTGTGCGGTCGCTGAGGACGCTGCAAAAATCCTGCCTTCGCAAACGAGACTAGAATTGAGGGCTGTCGGCCGCAGGTGCGCGCCGAGGCCGGCGCAA
>CAZZVZ010000507.1:0-2368 GCA_964657655.1 Gammaproteobacteria bacterium
CTGCCGTTCTTCGCACTGCTGCTTCCCTTCTACGTGATCGCGCTGTATGGCGGCTGGCGGTCCATCAAGGCACTCTGGCCCGGTCTGCTGGTGGCTGGCGCGAGCTTTGCCTTCGCCCAGTTCGCCGCCTCCAACTACATCGACTATCAGCTGACTGATGTGCTCGCCTCGCTGTTCTCCCTGATCGTCACGATCGGCTTCCTCAAGGTGTGGCAGCCACCCGTCGATGCGGCGTTTGCCGTGGATCAGTCCAAGATGGTCTCGGGCGCTGCGCGTGCGGGCTGGGGCGGCTGGGTTCCCTGGCTGATTCTGTCGGTGGTGGTGATTGCCTGGATCAGGCTCAAGGTACCTGCTTTCGGGCAGGTCAACGTGCCATGGCCTGACCTCGACAAGAAGGTCGCGATCACGCTCTATGCGGACCAGCCGTATGGCGCCATCTGGGCCTTTCAGCCGCTGCAAAGCGGCACCGCCATTTTCCTGACCGCCATCCTGACGGCCATCTGGGTCAGGCTTCCGGTGGCCGACTTCATTCGCGCCCTGGTCGACACCTGGATCCAGATTCGCATCGCGATCGCCACGGTGTGCATGATCGTCGGCCTCGCCTACATCCTCAACTATTCAGGCATGAGTTATACGCTCGGCAAGGGCGTGTCATCAGTGGGGGGCATCTATCCGCTCTTGTCGGTGTTCCTCGGCTGGCTGGCAGTGTTCCTGTCTGGCAGCGATACCTCCGGCAATGCCTTGTTCGGCAATCTGCAGGTGGTGGCAGCCAACCAGCTCGGTCTCAATCCGACCCTGATGGCGGCCGCCAACTCTTCTGGCGGCGTGATGGGCAAGATGATCTCGCCGCAGAACATCGCCACTGGTGTGTCGGTCACCGACCTGAAAGGCCGTGAGGGTACGGTGTTCGCGCGCACCTTCAAACACAGCATCTTCCTGACGTTCCTGCTGGGCGTGCTGGTCTACCTGCAGCAGCACGTGCTGGCCTGGATGATTCCGGGCAACTGATCGGGTCGGTAAAGTCAAGGGTAGCCGGCCGCAGCCGATGCGTTGACATCGATGCGGCGGCGCCCGGCCTCGGGTGAGCTGTGGTTGCTAGAAATCCTGCAGGAACGCCAGGCGCTTGCCTTCCAGGTAGCGCGTCATATTGTCACTGACCAGCGTTGCGATGCGGCTGCTAGTGAAGGTGCCGCCGGTGCCGGCCAGGTGCGGCGAGATGGTCAGTCCGGGCGTATCCCAAAGCGAAGCCTTGGCGTCGAGCGGTTCTCCTTCGACCACGTCGATCACGGCCGAGCCGAGATGGCCTGAACGCAAGGCATCGCGCAGTGCGTTGGTATCGACGATCTCGCCGCGCGCGACATTGACCAGCATGGCGCCGCGCTTCATCAGCCCGAACTCTGCAGATGAGATCAGGTGGCGCGTATTCTCGGTCAGGGCCAGGCAGATCGCCACGACATCGGCTTTCTTCAGGACCTCGTGCAGCTCGGTGAGCGGTTTCACATCGCAGCTGCCGTCATGCTTCATCGGGTTGCGCACCACGCCGGTCACGTCCATGCCGAAAGCCCTGGCACGAGCCGCCAGCTCGCGCCCGACGCTGCCCAGACCAATGATCGCCAGGCGCTTGCCCTCAAGTGATGAGGTGTGGGTCGACAAGGCGCTGTCCCAGACGCGATGCTCCATGGCCAGATAGATCGAGCGCATTGCCCGCACCCGGGCCAGCATCAGGGCCATCGCGTGCTCGGCCACGGTGCTGGCCATGGCGCCCCCCTGGTTCGACACCATCAGATGAGCCGGGAGTGGAAAGCGCGTCAGGCCATCGGTTCCGGCCGACAGCAGCTGGACCCATCGCACGGTGGAATCCTGGGCAGAAATCGACCTGGCAAGCTCGGCGCCTTCACCTTCGCGCGGGTTGGAAATGACGAGCACCTCGGCACTGCGCGCGTGACCGGCGACGTCGCGCAATTCATTGACGACCTGCAGTTCCACGCCGGCAATGTTTTCCAGCGCCCTGATGACCGGCGCTCTGGCGATGCGTGCACCAAACACCACCTTGACAGGGTGGCTGCGCGGGGTCGCGCTTTGCTCGGCGACAAATGAATCTGAGTGTTCTGGCATTGGCCTTGTCTATCTTGCGCGGATCCGCTCGAGCACATGTCGATGACACAGCAAGGTGGCGCACCGGGGGTGAAGCTATACGGCGTCTCGTTTGTCGCGAAAATCGTCGTTTGCGACTGTGAGGCGGGTTGTGTGGACGGGCCGCCTGCGCAGCGGCTGCGGTGTGGGCACGCGATACGCGGCAAGCCGGGACAGACATGCCGCAAGGAAGGCAAACTCCCCGCGCGACGGTTTGGGGCGATTCTTGGGCCAT
>CAZZVZ010000508.1:0-2358 GCA_964657655.1 Gammaproteobacteria bacterium
CGACATCAGCAATCGCGTCGCCATCAGGCTGCGCCCGCCGGGGAAGGGATTGAACAGCCTGATCTCGACATTGGGATAGGACGCGAGTCCGGCCAGCACGTCGTCCTCGCCGATGGTGTAGAGATCATCAAGCAGCAGGCGGATGCGCACGCCACGTGTGGCGGAATCCCGCAGCGCCGCCAGGAACTGCTTGCCGGTGTCATCGACACTGATCAGGTAGTACTGCACATCGAGCGTGCGCTCTGCCGCGTTGGCCAGCGCCAGGCGTGCATCGAGTCCTTCGTTGCCGGTCGGCAGGAGGCGAAAGCCCGAGACGAGCGGGTTTATGTTGGCGGGCAGTTGATGCGCCACGATGGCGCCAAGGCGTGTGGCTGCGCCATCTTCGGCATGCGTGACAGGCCGCTCAACGTGTTCGGGCAGGCTGGCACAGCCCGCGCACAGCGCCAGAGCGGTGCACAGCAGCAGTCGCGCGCGGCGCCAGCCTCGCATGCCCGTGGCCGCGGCCAGGCGCGCCTCAGGAAGAATGGCCGCCTTCCAGATAGGGTGGCACCACCTTGCCCGGGTTGAGGATGTTGTTGGGATCAAATGCGTGCTTGAGCTCGCGCATCAGATCGAGCGCGTCCTCGCCGTGCTCCTCGGCCAGGAACTGCATCTTGTGCAGGCCCACGCCGTGCTCGCCAGTACACGTGCCATCGAGCTGGATGGCGCGTGACACGAGGCGCTGATTGATGGCTTCTGCGTCCTCGAAATCCTGCGGTGCATCGGGCTCGACCAGCAGCATCACGTGATAGTTGCCGTCACCCACGTGCCCCACGATCATGTTGGGCAGGCGCGAGCGGGCGAGCTCTTCGGAGGTGGTGACGATGCTTTCGGCAAGCTTTGAGATCGGCACGCACACGTCGGTGGTCAAAGCGCGCGTGCCGGGCTTCATCTGCAGACCGGCAAAGTAGGCCTTGTGGCGCGCCTTCCACAGACGCGACCGGTCCTCCGGGGCAGTGGCCCATTGGAAGTCCTGGCCGCCGTTTTCGCGCGCCAGGTCTTGCACCACTTCTGCCTGCTCGGCCACACCCGTCGGGCTGCCGTGGAATTCGAACAGCAGCACCGGGCTCTCGCGCAGGCCGAGCTGGCTGTGTGCATTGAGAGCCTTGACGCAGTTGGTGTCGAGGAATTCGACCCGTGCCACCGGCACGCCCATCTGGATCGTCTCGATCACGCACTGCACCGCTTCCTTGACGCTCGGGAAATTGCACACTGCAGCGCTGATCGCTTCGGGCTGTGGATAAAGCCGCACCGTCACTTCGGTGATGATGCCAAGCGTGCCCTCGCTGCCGACGAAAATGCGCGTCAGGTCATAGCCGGCCGACGACTTGCGTGCCCGGCGTGCGGTTCGAATGTCCTTGCCCGCAGCTGTGATGACGCGGAGCGACACCACGTTCTCGCGCATGGTGCCGTAGCGAACTGCGTTGGTGCCCGAGGCGCGCGTCGCGGCCATGCCGCCCAGCGAGGCGTCAGCACCCGGATCGATCGGAAAGAACAGGCCGCTGCCCTTGAGTGCCGCATTGAGGGCTTCGCGCGTCACCCCGGCTTCGACGGTCGCCGTCAGATCCTCCGCGTTGATTGCGATGACGCGTGTCATGCGCGACACATCAAGCGAAATGCCGCCGTAAAGCGGCAGCAGATGACCCTCGAGCGAACTGCCGGTGCCATAGGCGATCACTGGCACCAGATACTGCTGGCACAGGCTGACGGCGTCCTGAACATCCTTGGTCGACTCGGCGAACACCACCGCATCAGGCGAGATCGGATCGAGCATCGACTCATCGCGGCCGTGCGCGTCGAGAATCGCGCCGACGGTTGAAAACTGATCGCCAAAACGCGCGCGCAGCGCATCGAGAAAACCTGCAGGAAGCGGCTTCTTGTGGCGGATGAAATCAGCGGCGGGATGGTTCATGAGTTGCACCGAAAAAGGCTGGCGAGAAGCCGTAACTTGTATCATGGCTTTTTTTTCGAATTCACGCCAAATGGGTAAGCGCCTGACCTCGATCGCCACCCGTACCGGGGATGATGGCAGCACCGGCCTGGGCGATGGCTCGCGCGTTGCGAAAACCCATTGCCGCATTGCAGCATTAGGTGATGTGGATGAGCTCAACAGCAGCATCGGCGTGTTGCTGACCCAGGAGCTGCCCGAGCACGTTGCCGCGCTACTGATCGACGTGCAGCACGACCTGTTCGACCTGGGCGGCGAGTTGTCCATTCCTGGCTACCGGATGCTGAGCGACAGCCAGGTGCAAAAGCTCGATCAGGCGCTCTCCGACTACAATCACGATCTGCCGCGGCTAGAAGAGTTCATCCTGCCTG
>CAZZVZ010000509.1:0-2357 GCA_964657655.1 Gammaproteobacteria bacterium
TCTTGGAAGCAGCCTTCTTCGCTGGAGTTTTCCTGGCCGCTGCCTTCTTGGCAGGCGCCACGCTGACGCCGCTGGCGCTGTCTTCTGAAGGAGCCGCGGCAGCGCCCTTCTTCGAGGCCGTGGACTTGGCAACAGCAGCCTTGCTTGCCGCGCCCTTGCTCGCAGCCGTCTTGCCGGCTGCCTTGACGGGCGTCTTCCTCGGCTCGAACTCGAAGGCGATCTTGCCCTCGGGGCCTTTCACCAGATAGGCCTTGAAGAATCTGCCGGTACGCGAGGACTTGAAGCCCGGCAGCAGATCGGTACGACCCTCATGCAGCAGCTTCTTCATCTGGTCAGTGGCGATCTCCTGCTGCAAGATGATCTTGCCGCTGCGGAAGTCGCAGGTTCTGGGCACCGCGACGCTGTTCTCGCATACATACGAAAGTCCCATCTCGTAGACGCCGCCCGAGCATTTCGGGCACGCGCCGAGCACCTCTTGGCCGGTGAAATCGACCGGCTCGCTGTTCTCGTCATCGCGCTGCTGACCGAAGTCGAATTCGAGCTTGTAGTTGTCGGTATCGGCATCCGGTACGATCTTCAGGATGGCAGCGAACGGCCGACCCATCTTGCTGCGAAAACCCTGCAGCGGGCCGAGGATGCGATCGCGCAGCAGCGCCTCGACTTCACTGATCTCGAACTGGCGGCCGCCTGGAATCTTGGTGATCGAGAAACTGCAGTTCTCGCACGCGAAGCGGCGATAGTTTTCCTTCACCACGCCACCGCACTTGGGGCACGGGACGCTCAGCGTCGCGTAGTCTCCCGGGATGGTGTCGCTGTCGTATTCCTTGGCGTGCTTGACGATGCGCTGGGTCATCTGCGCGATTTCGCGCATGAACTCATCGCGCGAAATACGGCCGCGCTCGATCTGCGCCAGCTTGTATTCCCACTCGCCGGTGAGTTCAGGCGCAGTCAGTTCAGTCACGTCCAGACCGCGCAGCAAGGTCATCAGCTGAAATGCCTTGGCCGTTGGAATCAGCTCGCGGCCCTCACGCACCAGATATTTCTCGCTGAGAAGCCCTTCGATAATGGCTGCTCGCGTCGCCGGTGTGCCAAGTCCGCGCCCGGCCATCGCTTCGCGCAGATCGTCGTCCTCGACCAGCTTGCCTGCGCCTTCCATGGCCGACAGCAGCGTCGCCTCGTTGTAGCGCGCAGGCGGCTTGGTCACGAGAGACACCGCCGCGATCTTGTCTGACAGGGGCGTTTCGCCCTTTGCCACTGGCACCAGGTTGGCGTCCTCGTCGAGCACTTCCTTGCCGTAGACCTGCAGCCAGCCAGGATTGACCAGCACCTTGCCCTCGGTCTTGAACTGGTGGCCTGTAACCTCGGTAATGCGCGTGGTGACCAGGTATTCGGCGGCCGGAAAAAACACCGCCAGGAAGCGCTTGACCACCAGGTCATACAGCTTGGCCTCCGGCTCGGACAGGTTCTTTGGTTCCTGGAGCGTCGGGATGATGGCAAAGTGATCAGAGATCTTCGAGTTGTCGAAGATGCGCTTGTTCGGCTTGATCCAGCCGTTCTTGGTAATCAGCTGAGCCGATGTGCGATAGGCACTCTGGCCCAGCATCGCCACGGTTTCCTTGGTCGCCTCGAGATAGTCTTCGGGCAGATGCCGCGAATCGGTCCGTGGATAGGTCAGCACCTTGTGGCGCTCATACAGCGACTGGGCAATGCCGAGAGTGTTCTTGGCAGAAAAGCCAAAGCGGCCATTGGCTTCGCGCTGCAGGCTGGTCAGGTCGAACAGGCCCGGCGCCATCGAGGTCGAGGGCTTTGATTCCTCCGTGACCTGGCCGACCTTGCCGCGGCAGGCGGCCACGATCGAGTCGGCGGCAGCCTGGCTCCACAGGCGGCTGTCGCGCCGCTCGCTATCGTTCTCGTCGCGCTTGAACGCGGGGTCGAACCAGCGCCCTTCGTAGACGCCCGCTGCAGCGACGAAATCGGCGCGTACCTCCCAGTAGTCGCGCGACACGAAGCGCTTGATGCGTTCCTCGCGCTCCACCACGATCGACAGCGTGGGCGTCTGGACCCGTCCGACAGTGGTCAGGAAGAAACCGCCGCCTTTGCTGTTGAAGGCGGTCATGGCGCGCGTGCCGTTGATGCCGACCAGCCAGTCGGCCTCGGAGCGCGAGCGTGCCGCGTCAGCCAGCGGCAGCATCTGCTCGTCACTGCGCAGTCGCGTGAAGCCGTCGCGGATCGAGGCCGGGGTCATCGATTGCAGCCACAGCCGCTTGACCGGCTGCCTGGCTTTGGCGAACTGCGCGATCAGGCGGAAGATCAGTTCGCCCTCGCGTCCGGCGTCACAGGCGTTGATCAGCGTGTCG
>CAZZVZ010000510.1:0-2356 GCA_964657655.1 Gammaproteobacteria bacterium
CGCGTCCTATCCCAATGTCGAGATCAGGCTTTTCAATCCCTTCCCCGGCGGGCGCAGCCTGATGGCGACGCGATTGCTGATGTCGGCCAGCGAACTGGGGCGGGTCAACCGGCGCATGCACAACAAGCTCTTCATTGCCGATAGCGAGATGGCGATCTCGGGCGGACGCAACGTCGCCGACGAGTATTTTGCAAGGGCAGGCAACGACAGTTTCGTCGACCTCGACGTGCTATCGCTCGGGCCGATCGTTAAGAGCCAGTCGGCGGTGTTCGACGAGTACTGGAACAGTTCCGTGGTCTATCCACTGTTTAGCATCATAAAAAAACCAGCCGATGCCACCGCCGCGCGGGCGACCTTCGATGGTGCGGTAACAGGCACGTTCGATACCACGCCGCTTCCTGCGACCGACCTGCTCGGCCTGGAACCCGTCTCGCAGGATCTCAAGGACGGCACCATGGAACTGCACGAGGCAGTCGCAGAGGTACTCGCCGACTCTCCTGAGAAAGCGGCGGGCTTGAACAGCACCAGCATCCGCGGCACGGTCACCTGGTCGGTCGACGATGAAATCAAGAGCGCCCGGGAATCGCTCCTGTTCGTTTCGCCCTACTTCATACCCGGCAAGACCGCCATGGCCGCCATCAAGGCGGCGGTCGAGCGTGGGGTCAAGGTGACGGTGGTGACCAATTCGCTTGGCGCCACCGATGTGCCGCTGGTCTATGCAGGTTACAAAAAACCACGCTATGAGCTGCTGAAGATGGGCGTGAAAATCTACGAACTGAGTCCGGAGGTCGCCACGGAGCATGTCAAGCTGGGCGACTTCAGATCCAAACTGGGACGCCTGCATGCCAAGGCAGTCGTGGTCGACAAACGGCACGTGTTCATCGGCTCGATGAACATGGACGGTCGCTCGGCGCACGAGAACACCGAGACCGGCATCATCCTTGGCAGCCCGACCATCGGCGCCGAGGTCGACAAGCTGGTCGACCTGAACATTTCGCGCACCTGCTTTGAGGTGCGACTCGATGGTGACCAGGTGCGCTGGGTGACCAATATCGACGGCAAGATCACGGTGTTCGACGAAGAACAGGGTGTCAGCATGTGGACGAAAATGGAGATCGCCGTGCTCGGCCCGCTGGCTCCCAGCGAGCTGCTTTAGCAAACCTCGAGGACGCGTCGTGCCGTCGGTGTCGTGGCAACGGATTGTTGAAGTCGCAAACTGATTCTGCAGCCTCACCGCCGATTGCCGCTTGGCCAAAGCCTCGGCTCGCAAATCCCCGGCCCCTGCAAGTCCTCTTGCCGCGATCATCAGCAGGCCGCGACACAAGCCCGCCCCGGCGTCATGACCCATGTGTAAAATGTTGCATTCAATGCACGGGAGCATCAGTGCAGATCGCCGCGCCATTGCTGTTGATTGACACCGTTCGGCGCATCAATCTGCCCGCCTCAATGTATGGCCCTTCCAACACCTGTCAGGCCGATCAGTCATGGACGTCACTGAAGACGGGACACGCAGCCTGGTCGACTATCCGGTCGTGTCGCTGTCTCTCGTGGTGCCAGTGTTCAACGAAGAGCAAAGTGCCGGCCTCCTGATCGACCGGATCAAGCAGGTGTTCGATCCGATCACCTCGATTCAGCTCGAACTTATCTTCGTCAACGATGGCAGCCACGACGATACCCTGCAGCTGCTGCTGCAGCTGCAGCGAACGCATAGCTGGATCGTGGTTGCGGATCTGAGCCGCAATTTTGGCAAGGAGGCGGCCTTGAGCGCCGGATTGCGCGTGGCGTCTGGAAGAGTCGTTGTGCTGATCGATGTTGATCTGCAGGATCCGCCCGAGCTCATCTTGCAGATGATCGACAAGTGGCGTGCTGGTGATGATGTCGTGGTCGGGCGACGGGTGCGTCGCGACTCGGACTCGTTCGCCAAGAAGAATGCGGCGACCTGGTTCTACCGCATTCATAACTGGCTTTCCGAGGTCAAAATTCCCGAAAATGTCGGCGACTTCCGCCTGATGGATCGAAGTGTCGTCGACGCCTTGCTCGAGATGCCCGAATCGTGCCGCTTCATGAAAGGCATGTTTGCGTGGGTCGGCTTCAACACCGGTTATGTCGACTACGAAAGACCGAAGCGCGTCGCGGGATCGAGCAAGTTCACCGGATGGAAGCTGTGGAACTTCGCGCTGCAGGGCATCACCAGTTTCAGTACCGCACCGTTGCGTATCTGGACCTATGTTGGTGTCCTGTTTGCGGGCCTGTCGCTTGGCTGGGGTGGATACATCTTTGTCAGGACCGTGGTCCGGGGGGTTGATGTTCCAGGCTATGCATCACTCTTGGTCGCAATCATGTTTCTGGGGGGCAT
>CAZZVZ010000511.1:0-2351 GCA_964657655.1 Gammaproteobacteria bacterium
CCCGAATCCGGTGCGCGACCGGCTTCGAACAGGAACCAGGTGCGGCGCTCGGTCTCGTCGATCCACACTTCGATCAGACTGGCCGTGGCGATGTCGCGGTGTTCGTCGCACACGTTGTGCGCCTGGCGCAGGCTCGCGACCAGCGTCTTGTTGTCTTCGCGCAGCTCGGCGAGCATATCGAGCGGTTCCACATAGTCGGCATCATTATCGAGAATGCGCTGGTTGCGCGCGATGTGGCCGATCGAGCGCAGCGTGGTGCCACCGATCTTGCGCACACGTTCGGCGATCGGGTCGGTCATGGCGTACAGCTGATCGCCGTGCTCGTCGAGCAGCAGATGGTAGTCACGAAAATGCGGACCGCTCATGTGCCAATGGAAGTTCTTGGTCTTCAGATAGAGCGCGAACACGTCAATCAGGATGCCGTTCATGGCAGCCGCGATGTCCTTGGTTGCATCACCTTTCAAATCGGTGGGCGTGATGAGGGGCGCAGTGCGTCGCGCCTTGTCGGCGGGTTTCGTGACCTTCGCTTTCGAAGCAGTCTTTTTCATGAGGGTTCCAATCACATTTGGGGTTGTTGCGACCTTTGCGCCGCCTTGAGCGGGCAGCCGTGGACGTCGCGGTTACCGCTGATAACAGGATCACAGACAAGTATAGCGGGTCCGCGACTTGAGGCGCTGGCCGAATTGGCAGGGTGTTTGGCGGTGGCACGCCTGACTCACCGGGCCACCGCGCTTAGAGTACGCGTCTGGTTGCGGCCCGCGTTCTTGGCCGCGTACAGAGCACGATCAGCGGTGGCGACCAGGTCTTCGGCGCTGACCGATTGATTGCGCTCGGCGTTGGCGGCACCCACGCTCACGGTCACGATGCCCATCGGGCTTCCCAGATTTTCGATGGCAAGATCATGAACTGCAAGGCGCAATCGTTCGGCGACCACGGTTGCGCCAGCGGAGTCGGTGTCTTCCATCAGGACCATGAACTCCTCGCCGCCATAGCGCGCGACAATGTCGTTGGGACGCACCATGGCGCCCTGCAATGCCGATGCGACTGCTTTCAGGCAGGCATCACCGGTCGGATGTCCGTACCGATCGTTGAGGTTCTTGAAGTGATCGATGTCGACCATCAGCACCGCCAGTGATTTTGTCAGCGGCCGATTCGCCCTTGCGATGGCGCCCAGTGTCCGGTCCAGCATGTAGCGGTTGGCGAGGCCGGTCAGGCTGTCGGTCCAGGCGATCGCCTGCAGCTCGCTGCGCTCCTTCTGCAGTTTGTCGCCGCGTTCGATATGACGCGCCTGATTGAGCGTGTTGCGCAACGTGTAGCCGACCACAGCGATCAGGATCCCGGCGGTCCCGATCGAATAGTTGACGCGGATCAGGAACAGAGAAACCAGCAGCAGGGCGCCCGCGAGCAGCGCAGGGCTGGTGGCGCGTACCAGCCGCGACACGCGCGCGTCAGCCTGCGCGGCCGGCAGCGCGCCGGTCGGGTGCAAGGCTGCAACCGCCAGGACTGCGAAGGCAATGTTGACGATGGCCCCCAGTTCAGCCTGGTAGGGCGCGAACGACACGTCTCCCGCAATGTAGTGATTGTTCACGAACAGCAGCACCTGGTACATCAACTGATAAATGAAAAGGGTACCGAACAGTCTGCGCTCCGATGCGACGTCGCCCGCATACCAGCGCACCAGCGCGCCGAGTGTGAGAAACAGGTTCTGTGCATCAAGCAGCCATACCATCGAAATCACGCCCGCATCATCGGGCTGGCCACGCGCTGTGAGCACCGACCAGGTATAGAGAAAGAAGGCATAGCCGAGCGCCAGCGCCACAACTGCGTCATTCAGGCGCGCCATCGGTCGGCTGACGATGCGCCAGTCACCGGCCAGAATGAACGCCAGCGGCACCGCCGACAGGTTGAACGCCAGCATGGCGGCGCGGTACATCTCCTCGGCGTTGCCAAGGATCAGTTCCTGCCACAGATTTCCGAGCGAGCCGAGCGACCAGATGGCCAGTGACAGCGCGATGGCATACCAGCCGATGCGGCTGGCCTGACGCTCCAGATGGCCACGCCATAGCACGGCGGCAGCTGCGAGGAGCGGCGCTGCCACCATCGAGATGTAGGCGGTCGGCCGTGATATCGAGGGCAGAAAAAGGAAAATGCCGAGCTGAATCAGCAGCAGCAGCGCCGGAAGGAAAAGTAGCATCCGACGGCTCAGCCACTAAGCAAAGGGACGTTCATGGGCAAGATGATACGTGCCTCAGATGTTTTCGACCCGGCGCACGGCCCCTGATGGAGCCGCCATCCTTTTCTTGCCCGCGGATGCTGCCGCGCGTGTCGTGCGTTACAAAAGGTGATGGCGC
>CAZZVZ010000512.1:0-2316 GCA_964657655.1 Gammaproteobacteria bacterium
GGGCTTGACAAGAAGAAAGCCCACAACGACGTCGAGAAAATCAAGGCAGAACGGGTGCGCAAGGCACTCGAGAGAAAGCCCGGCGGCCGCTAGGCTGCAGGCCGACTGCGCGCCCTGGACGCACAGCCGCGATCCATTCAGCCAGCATCGTCCCCATCTGTTACTGCGCCTTTGCTTGCGGTGCTTGCAAGGCGCGCAAATTTGGCCAGCACGCCGCGTGTATAGCGCTTGGCTGGTGGCTGCCATGCGGCACGCCTCGTGGCCAGTTCGGCGTCGTCGACGTTGAGTTGCAGCAGCAACTGGTGGGCATCGATGGTGATCGAATCACCTTCCTTTATCAGCGCGATGGTGCCACCCACAAAGGCCTCTGGCGCGACGTGCCCCACCACCATGCCCCAGGTTCCCCCGGAAAAACGGCCATCAGTGATGAGGCCGACCGACTCTCCGAGACCCTGGCCGATCAGGGCGGAGGTCGGCGCCAGCATTTCAGGCATGCCCGGACCACCCTTGGGGCCGACATAGCGGATCACCACCACGTCGCCGGGTTTGATGGCCTGAGCCATGATGGCATCCATGGCGTCGTACTCTGAATCGAACACCCGTGCCGGACCCGTGATGACGGGATTCTTGAGGCCGGTGATCTTGGCCACGCAGCCTTCGCTTGCCAGGTTGCCCTTCAGGATCGCCAGGTGCCCCTCGGGATAGAGCGCGTTGGCCACTGTATGAATCACCTGCTGGGTGCTGTCGAGAGGGGCAGTGTGCAAGGCCAGCTCCTGCTCCAGCGTGCGCCCTGTAATGGTCAGGCAATCGCCATGCAGCAGCTTTTCGGCCAGCAGGATTTTCAGCACCTGGATGATGCCGCCAGCTTGATGCAGATCGGTGGCGACATAGCGGCCAGATGGCTTGAGATCGCACAGCACCGGCACGCGCCTGCGCATGCGTTCGAAGTCGTCGATGGAAAACGGCACCTCGGCGGCGTGAGCAATAGCCAGGTAGTGCAGCACAGCGTTGGTCGAGCCGCCGGTCGCCATGATGAGCGCGACAGCGTTTTCGATCGAAGCGCGCGTGATGATGTCGCGCGGCTTGATGTTGGCACGCACCGCATCGACCAGCACGCGCGCTGATTGGGCCGCTGAAGTGACCTTTTCTTCGTCGGGATTCGCCATGGTGGATGAACCGAGCAGGCTCATGCCCAGAGCTTCGAATGAGGAACTCATGGTGTTGGCGGTGTACATGCCGCCGCACGACCCGGAACTCGGACAGGCGTTTTGCTCGATCGCCTCGAAGTCGCCCTGGCTCATGCGTCCGGCGGTAAATTCCCCGACCGCCTCGAACACCGACACGATGGTCAGGTCCCGGCCCTGGTAGCTGCCAGGCTTGATGGTGCCGCCATAGACATAGATGCCAGGCACGTTGACGCGCGCCAGAGCCATCATGCCGCCTGGCATGTTCTTGTCGCAGCCACCCACCACCACACAGCCATCCATCCACTGACCCATGACCGCGGTTTCAATGCAGTCCGCGATCACTTCGCGCGAGATCAGCGAATACTTCATGCCTTCGGTGCCCATCGACATGCCATCAGACACCGTCGGCGTGCCGAACACTTGTGGATTGGCATCGCATTCCTTGATGGCAGCGACCGCCGCGTCCGCCAGTTTCTGCAAGCCGGAATTGCATGGCGTGATGGTCGAATGTCCATTGGCCACGCCGATCATGGGCTTGTCGAAGTCTTCGCGCTTGTACCCCATGGCGTAATACATCGAGCGGTTGGGCGAGCGTGCAACGCCCTGCGTGATGTTCCTGGATCGATCGTTGTTTGCCATTTGCCTGTCTTCCTGTGATCAAAATTCCGGCCCTGGGGGGTGTGCTAGCATCCGTGGGCCTTTTCTACGCCGATTCTCGCATGCTCACATTTCCCGGGTTTGATCCGGTCGCGTTTACGCTGTTCCACCGGTTCCCCGTGCGCTGGTACGGTTTGATGTACCTGCTGGCCTTCACTCTGGTGCTGGTGCTCGGCAGATACCGCATCAAGCAGCGCGGTGGGCCAATCACCGCCGCCGATCTCGACGATCTGCTGTTCTACGGCATGCTCGGCACCATCCTCGGTGGCCGGCTCGGCTATATCCTGTTTTATCAGCCAGCGCTCTATCTGCCGCATCCCTTGATGTGGTTCCAGGTATGGAATGGTGGCATGGCGTTTCATGGCGGCCTGCTCGGTGTGATCAGCGCCATGGCGCTGTACGCATACCTGCGCGGCCTGTCGTTTTGGACCATCGCCGACTTCGTAGCGCCGCTCGTGCCGCTCGGGCTTGC
>CAZZVZ010000513.1:0-2314 GCA_964657655.1 Gammaproteobacteria bacterium
GGAAATCCCGGGCAGAACACATCGACCTCGCGGCGGCCTTCCCTGGCCAGTTGGACCAACGTCGGCTCGGTGTAGGGCTTGAGCCATTCGGCCCGGCCAAAGCGCGACTGGAACGTCACGCGATATTCGTGCTCTTCCAGATTGAGTGCGCGGGCCAGCAGGCGGCCGGTCTTGAGACACTCGCAATGATAGGGATCGCCGAGCTTGAGACTGCGCTCTGGCAGCCCGTGAAAGCTGAACACCGTAAAACGGCTGACATAGCCTTGCATCACCTCTTCACGCTGCTCTGGATGGATGGCGCTGCGTACATGCTGGGCCAAAGCGGCGATATAAGCGGGATGGTCGTGATAGTGCGCCACGAAACGCAGTTCCGGCACACGCCGGATGGTCTTGCACCATTCGAACACAGCATCCTGCCCGGTGGCCGTGGTGGTGGCCGAATACTGTGGATAGAGCGGCAGGACCAGAATGCGTGTGGCGCCAGCCGCCTTGAGCCGGTCGAGCACGCTGGCAATCGAAGGATTGCCGTACCGCATGGCATAGTCGACCAGCACCGGAGCGCCCAGACCGCCGAGGCGCCCTTTGAGCAGCTTGGCCTGGCGCTCGGTATTGACCTTGAGCGGCGAGCCATCCTTGGTCCAGACCGTTTGATACTTGGCTGCCGAGCGCTTGGCACGCAGTGGCAGGATCACGGCCTCGAGCAACAGCCGCCATGCCAGACGCGGGATCTCGACCACACGCCGATCGGTCAGAAACTCACGCAGGTAGCGGCGCACCGCAGCAGGGGTCGGCTCATCGGGCGTGCCGAGATTGAGCAGCAAGACGGCAACACGCTCTGGCGTGCCATGGGTATAACTGGGCTCGGTTTGAAAGGCCATCGGTTCTGATAATGGAAAAGTAACAGCGGTGCACAGCAGCAGTCAGGCGCAGCGCATCATGCGCCGATGCAGCAGCTAGTGCTGCGACAGTGCGCTCGACAGCAGGCGTGCCGTGATATCGACCAGCGGGATGACGCGCTCGTAGGCCATGCGCGTCGGCCCGATCACGCCGAGCGTGCCGACCACTTCGCCATCGACACTGTAAGGCGCGGTAATGACGGTCATGTCATCCATCGGCACCAGCTGCGACTCGCCACCGATATAGATTTGCACCCCTTGAGCGCGGCACGAGGCATCGAGCAGTTTCACCAGGCTGGTTTTCTGTTCAAACATGGCAAACAGGCGCCTCAGGTTGTCGAGATTGGACGACAGGTCGGCGTTGTCGAGCAGATTGCGCTCGCCCGAGATCACCACGTTCTCGCCTTCCGTGACGAGCGCCTCGGAGCTCGCCACCACCGCCTGCTGCATCAGCCGCGTGATGTCGGACTGCAGCGAGGTGATGTCGGCGTGGACACGCGCCTGGATGGTCTCGAAGGAAAGGCCGGCATAGTTCTGGTTCAAGAAGTTGCCCGCCTCGATCAGTTGCGCCTGGGTGTAGGGCTGATCAGAAAACAGGATGCGGTTCTGCACATCGCCGCCGGGGGCCACGATGATCAGCAGGATGCGAGATTCCGACAGGCGCATGAACTCGAGATGGCGAAACGCGGCCGCGCGCCTTGGCGTTTGCACCACGCCTGCGAACTGCGACAGGCTCGAGAGCACCTTGGCTGCGGTCGAGATCACGCGCTGCGGCTCATCTGGCTTGATGCGGTGTGCAATCCCCGAGGTGTCGTCGCTGTGCATCGGCTTGACGGTCAGCAGCGTGTCGACAAAAAAGCGGTAGCCACGCGGCGTCGGAATGCGTCCGGCCGATGTGTGCGGGCTGGACAGAAATCCTGCCTGCTCGAGGTCGGACATCACGTTGCGAATGGTGGCCGGGCTCAGCTCCAGACCCGAATGCCTCGACAGGGCACGCGAGCCGACCGGCTGGCCTTCAGCGATGTAGCGCTCGATGAGCGTTTTAAGAAGGGTCTGCGCGCGCTGGTCTAGCATGACCCGATTCTAAGCCATGGTGCGCGTCCATGCCGCTTTGCGCGCGCACTTTGGCGCTAACTGTGTCATGAACTCCGGCATAATCCGGGCCATGCAGAAGCTGACCGTCGCTCTTGTCGGAAAATTCCAGGCTCAGGGCATTGCCGAGCCGCTGCTGGAACTGGCGGATTTCATCACCCGCGCAGGCCATCAGGTGGCGTTCGAGCGCGACACCGCGATCGGTCTGGGCGAGCACCAGCACCGAGTCTTCACTGCGGCTGAAATCGGCACCAACGCGCAATTGGCCATCGTGGTGGGTGGCGACGGCACCATGCTGGGCATTGCCCGGCAGCTGGCTCCCTATG
>CAZZVZ010000514.1:0-997 GCA_964657655.1 Gammaproteobacteria bacterium
CATGGCCGCCGTCACCGCAACGATCCTGTCGTCGCTCGCTGCCTCATCGATCAGATCGATTGCCTTGTCCGGCAGGAAACGATCGGTGATGTAACGGTGCGACAGTTCAGCTGCAGCCACGATGGCGGGATCGGTGATCTCGACACCGTGATGCAGTTCGTATTTCTCCTGCAGTCCGCGCAGGATGGCGATGGTCGACTCAACGCTCGGCTCACCCACCAGCACCTTCTGGAATCGACGCTCGAGTGCCGCATCCTTTTCGATATAGCGGCGGTATTCGTCGAGCGTGGTGGCACCGATGCAATGCAATTCGCCGCGTGCCAGTGCGGGCTTGAGCATGTTGCCCGCATCCATGGCGCCTTCTGCCTTGCCGGCGCCGACCATGGTGTGCAACTCGTCGATGAAAACGATCGTCTGGCCTTCATCCTTGGCCAGATCATGCAGCACCGCCTTGAGGCGCTCTTCGAACTCGCCGCGATACTTCGCGCCAGCCAGAAGCGACGCCAGGTCGAGCGACAGCACACGCTTGTTCTTCAAGGTCTCGGGCACCTCGCCATTGACGATACGCTGCGCCAGCCCCTCGACGATGGCGGTCTTGCCCACACCCGGCTCTCCGATCAGGACCGGATTGTTCTTGGTGCGGCGCTGCAGGATCTGGATGGCGCGACGGATTTCGTCATCGCGGCCGATCACCGGATCAAGCTTGCCCTGACGGGCACGCTCGGTCAGATCCATCGTGTATTTCTTCAAGGCCTCGCGCTGCCCTTCGGCATCGGCGCTATCGACGTTCTGACCACCGCGCACTGCATCGATGGCGGCTTCCAGCGCGCTCTTGCTCAGGCCCGCGTCCTTCAGGACGCGGCCGGCCGGGTCGGCGACGGTGGAGCGGTCGCCCGCCAGCACCAGGCGGGATTTGCCGGAATCCAGGTCCAGCACGGCCAAGCCGCCGCGGGGGCCGGCATTGGTGAGGTAGGCGGTGTGGTGCGCCGGGTCGACG
>CAZZVZ010000514.1:1007-2292 GCA_964657655.1 Gammaproteobacteria bacterium
TTCAGGACGCGGCCGGTCGCGCCCTTGTCATCGGCCAATGCCAGCAGGAACATTTCGCTGGCGATGAATTCGTCGCCGCGCTTCTGGGCGCTCTTGTCGGCGGCGTTGAGCAGTGCCGTGGTGTCGCGGCTGACCTGGACCTGGCCGGGATTGCCCTGCACCGCCGGGAGCGCGTCGAGCAGGGTGTGAAGCCCGCTTTGCACCCGCTGCAGGTTGACGCCTGCGCGCTGCAGCAACGAGGTGGTCGAACCGTCGGCCTGGCCGAGCAGCGCGCTCAGGATGTGAGCCGGCTCGATGTAGGGATGGTCCTGGCCGACCGCAAGGCTCTGGGCGTCGGCCAGTGCTTCCTGGAATTTGGTGGTGAGTTTGTCGATTCGCATAGAAATCCTGTTCTGGTTCTGAGCGAAAATTGGGGCGCGCGACGCTTTTTCAAGCAACCTTGCGCGTCGCGAAGCATCCGATCGGGGCTGCCGGTTGGACCGGCGCCGCCGGGCATGGTTCTGGGCCCTAGGGCTGCTGAGGCGCCTGGTTCAAGGCCCGTGTTGCACGCCCGAGCGTCAGGCACACCAGACCAAGCAGCAGATAGCCGGTCGCGAGCGCAAACACCGCAGACGGCGTCGCCGCCCCCGGCCAGAACAGGCGACCGTCGGGATACGGCGAGTGCATCAACCCGACCAGCGTCATGAGCGCGGCGGCCAGGCACAGTGCGAGGCACGCCAGAAAGCGCCGGTCGATGATCCACACCAGCAGCGCCACCCACACCATCGAGGTGATGACAAAGCCGTTGCCCAGCATCAGCAGACTGGTGAGACTTGCCTGCAGTGCAGCAGACAGGATCGCGGTGTCGATGTGCGCCTCACCCATCACAGATGCAAGCTCGAGGTTGACCAGATAGGCGATGGCTGGCACCAGCGCCAGCGGCAGCGCTTCGAGATGGCGTCGCTCGGTGGCGTGTGTCGCCTGCGCCGCCATCTGCAGGCCGACGTAGATCAGGATCGGCACCAGCAGCGATTCGGGCACGGCACCGAGCACCAGGCCGATCACACCCGTGACAGCACCAAGCCCGATGAATACGCCGGTGGCAAGGGTATATCCGGCCCGGGCGCCCATTTGCTTGTAGGCCGGGTGACCGATGTAGGGGGTGTTCTGGATCACCCCGCCACAAAGCGATGCAACCAGGGTCGCCAGCCCCTCGCCCAGCAGGATATCGCGGGTGCGGTAGCGATCACCGGCCAGGCGCGCCGACTCGACGTTGTCGACGCCGCCGATCACCGTCACGAGCGCG
>CAZZVZ010000515.1:0-2289 GCA_964657655.1 Gammaproteobacteria bacterium
GGCCGACCTGATGCATGTCGGCACCACCATCCTGTCACGCGCCGACGTGATGGACGGCATCGCCGAAATGCTCCCTGAAATCCAGGTCGAGGCAACTTTCCCGGACGGCACCAAGCTGGTGACCGTCCATCATCCCATCGTCTAGAAGGCACGCATGATTCCCGGAGAACTGTTGGTCGAAGATGGTGAGATCGTCTTGAACGAGGGCCGCGTCACGGCCAGTGTCGACGTCGTCAATAGTGGTGATCGGCCGATCCAGGTCGGCTCTCATTTCCATTTCTTCGAGGTCAATCAGGGGTTGCTGTTCGATCGCGCCGAAGCACGTGGCCGGCGCCTCAATATCGCAGCCGGCACCGCTGTGCGCTTCGAGCCGGGACAGCGTCGCACCGTGGAACTGGTCGATCTGGCGGGCGCGCGCCGTGTGTTCGGTTTTGACGCCCAGATCATGGGAGACCTGTAATGGTTTCGATCTCGCGTCGCGCCTATGCCGAGATGTACGGCCCGACCACGGGTGACCGGGTCCGGCTCGCCGACACCGCACTGGTGATCGAAATCGAGAAGGACTTCACGGTCTACGGTGAAGAGGTCAAGTTCGGTGGCGGCAAGGTGATCCGCGACGGCATGGGCCAGAGCCAGCGCAATGCGGCCGACTGCGTCGATACGGTCATCACCAACGCCGTCATCATCGATCACTGGGGTATCGTCAAGGCGGATATCGGCTTGAAGAACGGCCGCATCGCGGCCATCGGCAAGGCTGGCAACCCCGACATCCAGCCAGGCGTCACCATCGTGATCGGCCCGGCCACCGAAGTGATCGCAGCCGAAGGTGCCATCGTCACGGCAGGCGGCATCGATTCCCATATCCATTTCATCTGCCCGCAGCAGATTGACGAAGCGCTCATGTCAGGTGTCACGACCATGCTGGGTGGCGGCACCGGTCCTGCCACCGGCACCTTTGCCACCACCGTGACGCCAGGACCCTGGCATCTGGCCCAGATGCTCAAAGCCGCCGACAGCTATCCCATGAATCTGGGCTTTCTCGGCAAGGGCAACGCCAGTCTGCCCGAGCCCCTGCTCGAGCAGGTGCAGGCCGGCGCCATTGGTCTGAAGCTGCACGAGGACTGGGGGACTACGCCCGCTGCCATCGACAACTGTCTGTCGGTCGCCGACGAAACCGACGTACAGGTCGCGATCCATACCGACACGCTCAACGAGTCAGGCTTTGTGGAAGCGACCGTGGCAGCCTTCAAGGGCCGCACCATCCACACCTACCACACCGAAGGTGCAGGGGGCGGTCACGCGCCCGACATCATCAAGGTGTGCGGTTTGCCCAACGTGCTGCCGTCGTCGACCAATCCGACCCGGCCCTACACCGTCAACACGCTCGACGAGCATCTGGACATGCTGATGGTGTGCCATCACCTCGATGCCTCGATCGCCGAAGACATTGCCTTCGCCGAAAGCCGCATCCGGCGCGAGACCATCGCCGCCGAAGATGTGCTGCACGACCTGGGCGCCTTCTCGATGATTTCTTCGGACTCCCAGGCCATGGGCCGGGTCGGCGAAGTGATCGTGCGGACCTGGCAGACGGCCCACAAGATGAAGACCCAGCGCGGCAGCCTGGCTGGCGATCCAAGCCGCCACGACAACGCGCGCGTCAAGCGCTACGTCGCCAAATACACCATCAATCCCGCGCTGACGCATGGCATCGCCCACGAGGTGGGATCGATCGCAGTCGGCAAGTGGGCCGACCTGGTGCTGTGGAAGCCCGCCTTCTTCGGTGCCAAGCCAGCACTCATCATCAAGGGCGGCAGCATCGCAGCGGCCGCCATGGGTGATCCCAACGCGTCGATTCCAACGCCGCAGCCAGTCCACTACCGACCCATGTTCGCAGGCATCGGCGCAGGCATACCGCCGGCCAGCCTGACGTTCATGTCGCAGGCCGCCGTGAACGCCGGTTTGCCCGAGCGCCTCAATCTGCAAAAGCCGGTGGTGGCGGTCAGGGGCTGTCGCATCGTTCGCAAGTCCGACATGGTGCACAACAACTGGCAGCCCGAGGTGAGCGTCGATCCCGAGACCTATGCGGTGGTGGCCGATGGCGAACTGATGACCTGCGAGCCCGCCACCGACCTGCCGCTGACGCAGCGTTATTTCCTGTTCTGATGACCACGACTCTGCTGCGCGTTGAACGCCGACTGCCACCAAGCGCTCGCCCGGCACGCGTCCTGATCGCGCGCGCCGAGCGTCTGGCACTCGGCTATGAGGACCGTCGTCGCAGCCGGCTGCGGG
>CAZZVZ010000516.1:0-2281 GCA_964657655.1 Gammaproteobacteria bacterium
TCAGATTCCGGTCACGCTGGGCAATCTGTGCGGCGGCCTGCTGTTTACAGGTGTTGCGCTCTACGTGACCTACGCCGCACGTGGGCGCGAAGCCGCCAATGACAGCAAGGTCGGCGGCGCGGCACCCCTTGCACCCATCTCGGCCGGCTGAGCATGGCCGACGGTTCCAGCACAAGCGATGCGGCCGGCGCCAGCGCGCCGGCCGACAGCAGCGGCCTGAGCGTGGTGCAAAAGGAGTATCTGTCAGGCTTTGGCGCCGGGCTCGCTGCTGCGCGCGCCCTTCCGGCCGCCGACGGCGGCGCGGCCAGCCCGGCCGAGGCGAGCACCTGGTTCAACACCCCGCTCGACGAAATCACGCGCGAGGAGCGGCTCAAGATCGAACGTGATCCGTTCTCGATCTGGGACCAGATGGTGGCCGCCGCGCAAAGCAGCACGGCGCCCAAGGACGGCGACGTGTTTCGCTACAAGTACCACGGCCTGTTCTGGGTCGCCCCGGCGCAGGACTTCTTCATGGTGCGCATCAAGATCCCGGGCAACGTGCTGAGTTCGCACCAGGCACGGGCCGTGGCGCGCCTGTCAGACGACCTCGCCAACGGTTACGTCGACGTCACCACGCGCGGCAATCTGCAGGTCAGGAACCTGCCGCCGTCTGCCCCCATCGAGGTCTTGAAACGCCTGTCCGAATGCGGCCTGAGTTCGCGCGGCGCCGGCGCTGACAACGTCAGGAATGTCACCGCAAGCCCGCTGGCAGGGCTCGACCCGAGCGAGCTGATCGATACCCGTGGTCTGGCTCGTGACATGCAGTTTTACCTTAACAATCATCTGGAACTCTTTGGTTTACCACGTAAATTCAACATATCTTTTGATGGCGGTGGTGCCATTTCCAACGTTTCTGACACCAACGATATCGCCTTTATCGCAAGCCGCGCGAAGGACCAGCCCGACAGTGGTCCGGTGCTGTTTCGGGTGCAGCTGGCAGGCATCACCGGTCACCAGCGCTTCGCCATCGACAGCGGCATCGTGATCGAGCCAGAACACGCCGTGCTGCTGGCGGGCGCCATGCTGCACGTGTTCGCCGAGCACGGCGATCGCACCAACCGCAACACGGCGCGACTTTGCTACCTGCTCGATCGCATCGGCCTCGACGAATTCTTGAGGCTCACCGAGACCAGGCTCGGCATGCCGCTCAGCCGCGTGGCGGCGACATCGCTGACCAAGCGTCCCGCCGTCAGCCGGCGCGCCCACCTCGGTGCGCACGTGCAGGGTGCAGGTGGACGCCATTACGTCGGCGTGCTGGTCACGGCCGGGCGGCTCACCACGGCCCAGCTCAGAAAACTGGCGGAGGCGGCCGACCGCTATGGCGAAGGCGAACTGCGCCTGACGGTGTGGCAGAACGTGCTGATTCCATCGGTGCGTGACGAGTACCTGCACGACCTGATGGCGTTCCTGGCCGACGAGGGGCTGAGCTGCGACGCCTCCGCAGTGGCAGGCACCATGGTGGCCTGCACCGGCAATACCGGCTGCCGCTTCGCCGAATCCGACACCAAGGGGCATGCGGCGCTGATCGCAGCCAGGATTGCCGGTCGCTTTGCCTTTAGCGACGCGATCAATATTCACCTGACCGGCTGCCCGCATTCATGCGCCCAGCACTACATCGGCGACATCGGCTTTCTGGGCGCGCAGATGCCCAGCACAGAGGGTGAGGCGCGCATCGAGGGGTATCACATGTACCTGGGCGGCGGCAGCGACGACCAGCAGGCGCTGGCGCGCGAGATCGCGCGCAATGTCCCGGCCTCCGAGTTGCCGGCCATGGTGCTGCACCTGCTCGAGCAATACCAGGCCGACATGCTGCCGGGCGAGCCCTTCTTTGCCTTTGCAGCACGCCACAGCGTCGACGAGCTGCGCGCCATGGCACTGCTGCCCGCGCTTGAAGGCGCCCATTGAGCCAGACACCGCCCGTCTTGCAGCTGATCCCCGCCGACGCACCGTTCGACGAGGCGCAGCGCGCCTGGCTCAACGGCTTCTTCAACGCACTGCTGACCCAGCCGCGCCCACCGGCTGCAGGCGGTGCCGCCAGCACGGTGTCGGGCAAGACCATCACCCTGCTCTACGGCTCGCAGACCGGAACTGCCGAAAGCTGGTCGAAAAAGCTCGCCAAGCGCCTCAAGAGCCAGGGCATGGCAGCACGCGCCATGGAGCTGTCAGGGATGGCGCTCAGCGACTTGGCCAAGGAAGAGCTGGTGCTGGTTACGGCGCGACGTTGGGCCAGCCTCGCCGCGCT
>CAZZVZ010000517.1:0-2275 GCA_964657655.1 Gammaproteobacteria bacterium
GTCTGGCATCTCGCTCGGACGTCTGGTTGATCGGTCGACATAGACGTGCACAAAGTGGCCGGCAGCGCACGCTGCCGCGTCCAGCTGGTTGAAGATGCCAACCTCGTAACGCACGCTGGTGCGGCCCAGGTGGGCGACACGCAGACCAGCGCGCACAGGTTCGGGGAAGGCCAGCGATCGGAAGTAGTTGCAATGCGTCTCGACCACCAGGCCAATCACCGCGCCTTGTTCAATATCGAGCACACCAGCGCGCACCAGAAAGGAATTGACCACTGAATCGAACCAGCTGTAATAAACCACATTGTTGACGTGCCCATAGGCATCGTTATCCATCCAGCGCGTGGTGATGGACTGCACATGGGGATAGTCTTTGATGTCAGGTGGAGAAGCGGCCATGAGTCAAGCTTTCAGGTCAGGAACGCGCGGCTTGATCACCACCAGCGCGACTGCAAAAGAAGTAACAATCAGTCCGAGCAGCGACGACAGATTGAAGCGCTCGCCAAACATCAGGAAAGCCATCAGCGCTGTGACCGGGGGCACCAGATAAAAGTAACTGGTGACCTCGGTGGCACGACCGTGCCTGATCATGATGAACAACAGCGAGATGCCGCCGCCTGAGAGCACCAGCACTGACCAGAGATAGGCGGCCAGGAAACGGCCGGTCACCTCAATGTGCGGTGTCTCGAAGCAGATCGCCAGCGGCAATGTCACCAGCAGCGATGCAGCGAACTGCACAACCTGCGCAGTACGCACATCGCATTGCCCGGCAAAGCGCTTCTGGTAGAGCGTGCCGATCGTCATCGCGATCAATGCGAACAGGGCAAGCAAGACCGCAAGTGGCTGCATGCCGCGACTCCCCATCTTGTCGGACACCACCAGTGCCACGCCGAGGAAACCGAGCGCAAGGCCCATCCACTGGCGCGCCCGAACACGCTCGCCCAGTGCACCGCTGATGACCGCCGTCAGGATCGGCTGCGTATTGACGATAAGCGCTGCAATGCCGGCCGGCATGCCGAGTTCAATGGCACACCACACGCCGCCGAGGTAGCTTGCCTGCATCAGCAAGCCGGCCACGCACAGATGCGCTGCTTCAGTGCTGCTACGTGGCCATGGAGCGCGCGCCAGAAGGGCCAGCACGCCCATGAACACGATCACGCCAGCGTAGCGCGCGCACAAGAAGGTGAGCGGCGGTGCGTAGGGCAAGCCGAAACGCGCCACCACATAGCCCGACGCCCAGATGACGATGAACACGAATGGAAGTGCCCTGATCCAGACGCCCTGTCCCGACCGGGGGGAAACGCCATCGTCTGCAGAGGCCTCGAGCGCCATCGCCTAGGCCGCCACGCGCGCGGTACGCGTGCGGTACGAGTCAAGTGCGCATTGCACGGTATGCAGATGGGCCGTCACAGTATCTTCCACCACACGGCCGTAGCCACCGGCCATGGCGGTCACGACCGGGACATCGAGTCGCTCGGCAAACTGGAACACCATCTGATCGCGCCTGAGAAGTCCCTGGTGAGTCAGCTTGAGACGGCCGAGCCGGTCGCCCTCGTGTGGATCGGCGCCGGCCAGGTAGAAGATGAAGTCGGGCGTGAAGGTCTCGAGCACCCGCTCGAGCGAGCGCAGCAGCACTGCCAGATAGTCGTCGTCGCGGGTCCCATCGGGCAGGTCGACGTCGAGATCACTCGACTCCTTGCGAAACGGGAAATTCTTCTGTCCATGCAGCGATAGCGTAAAGACCAGAGGGTCGGCAGCGAAGATGCTGGCAGTACCGTTGCCCTGATGCACATCAAGGTCGACCACCAGTGGGTGCAGTGCCAGACGTTCCCGGCGCAGCACGTGGATGGCCACCGCGACGTCGTTGAATACACAAAAACCGCTGCCGCGAGCGGCCAGCGCGTGATGTGTGCCGCCCGCCAGATTGACCGCCACCTTGGCGTGGCACGCGTGCCGCGCGGCCTCGATGGTCGCGCCCACCGAACGACGCGAGCGCTCCACCATCTCGGGCGACCAGGGAAAACCGATTTCGCGAATTTCACCAGGCGAGAGCGTGCCCGACAGCACCCGCATGACGTAGGCCGGCTGGTGCGCTGCTTCCAGCTGCGCCTGGCTTGCCGCTTCGGGCACCACGAGTTCCACGCCAGCAAGACCCGCAACGCGCGCCTTGAGCTCGGAATACTTCTGCATCGGGAAGCGGTGACCTGAAGGAAGTGGCAACACGAAATGGTTGCAATAGTAGGCGCGCAGCATCTGGCTCATGTCTTGAAAAACAGTC
>CAZZVZ010000518.1:0-2266 GCA_964657655.1 Gammaproteobacteria bacterium
CAAACGAGCCGCCGATGATGACCGTGAACTTCGGTACAGCCACGGTGGCGACCGCCGTGACCATCTTGGCGCCATGGCGCGCGATCCCTTCGTTCTCGACCTTCTTGCCGACCATGAAGCCGGTGATGTTCTGCAGGAATACCAGCGGCACATTGCGCTGGCCGCACAACTCGATGAAGTGGGCGCCCTTTTGCGCCGACTCCGAAAAAAGGATGCCGTTGTTGGCCACGATGCCGACCGGCATGCCATGGATATGGGCGAAGCCGCACACCAGGGTGGTTCCAAAGCGCGCCTTGAATTCGTCGAATTCCGAATCGTCGACGATGCGCGCGATCACTTCACGTACATCAAACGGTTTGCGGGTATCGGTCGGGATCACGCCATACAGTTCGCGCGCATCAAAGCGCGGCGGCGCGCTGGGACGCAGGGCCTGCTTGCTCGACTTGGTCCGATTGAGACGGCCGATAATGCTGCGCGCGCGCGCAATGGCATCGAGGTCGTTTTGTGCCAGGTGATCGGCCACGCCTGAAAGGCGCGTGTGCACATCACCGCCGCCCAGTTCTTCGGCGCTCACGACTTCGCCAGTCGCCGCCTTGACGAGGGGCGGTCCGGCCAGAAAGATGGTGCCCTGATTCTTGACAATGATCGATTCATCGCTCATGGCCGGCACGTAGGCACCGCCTGCCGTGCAGCTGCCCATCACCACGGCCACCTGAGAGATGCCGAGCGCACTCATGTTGGCCTGGTTGTAGAAGATGCGCCCGAAATGATCGCGGTCGGGGAACACCTCGTCCTGATTGGGCAGGTTGGCACCGCCCGAATCGACCAGATAGATGCAAGGCAGATGGTTGTCCTGGGCAATCTCCTGTGCGCGCAGATGCTTCTTGACGGTCAGGGGGAAGTAAGTGCCGCCTTTGACCGTCGCGTCGTTGCACACGATCATGCATTCCTGGCCGCTGATGCGTCCGATGCCGCAGATCAGCCCGGCACCTGGCGCGTCGTCGTTGTAAAGGCCAAGCGCGGCCAGTTGCGACAGCTCCAGAAATGCGGTGCCCGGATCGAGCAGCATCTCGACCCGATCGCGTGGCAACAGCTTGCCGCGTGCTAGGTGCTTGGCACGCGCCGCGTCGCCACCGCCACGTGACAGGCGGCTGACCGTGGCAGCCAGGTCGTCGACCAGCGCCTGCATGGCGCTGGCGTTGGCGGCGAACTCGGCGCCGCGCGGATTAAGACGCGATTCGATCTGGGGCATAGAGCTTCTGGATGGGTCGTCTAGTGGGGTCGAAGGGCGCGGCCGATCAGGATTTTCTGGATGTCGCTGGTGCCTTCATAGATCTGGCACACCCTGACATCACGATAGATGCGTTCGACCGGGAAATCATTGAGGTAACCATAGCCGCCGAAGATCTGCAGCGCTTCGGAGCAGACCCGCTCGGCCATCTCTGAGGCAAACAGCTTGGCCATGGCAGCCTCTTTCAGGCACGGACGTCTGGCGTCGCGCAGCGTGGCCGCATGCCAGATCATCTGGCGCGCGACTTCGATCTGCGTGGCGAGATCGGCCAGGCGAAACTGCACAGCCTGGTGTTCGTACAGGCGCACTCCAAAACTCTCGCGCTGGTTGGCATAGGCGAGCGCTGCGTCGAAGGCCGCGCGCGCCATGCCAAGCGCCTGTGAGGCGATACCGATGCGGCCGCCCTCCAGGCCGGACAACGCGATGCGATACCCCGCGCCAGGCTCGCCGATCATGTACTCAGCCGGAATGACACATTCTTCGAAGGCGATCTGTGCGGTGTCGGAGGCGTGCTGACCGAGCTTGTCCTCAAGTCGTGCGACGCGATACCCAGGTGTATCGGTGGGCACCAGGAAGGCGCTGATGCCGCGCTTGCCGGCTGCCTTGTCGGTCACCGCCATGACGATCGACACGTCGGCATTCTTGCCCGAGGTGATGAACTGCTTCATGCCGTTGAGCACGTAGCTCCCGCCGCGCCGATCGGCGCGCGTGGTGAGTGCCGATGCGTCCGAACCAGCACCCGGCTCGGTCAGGCAGAAGGCACCCAGCATGGCACCCGACGCCAGCGGCCTGAGCCAGCGTTGCTGCTGATCGGGACTGGCAAAACTCTCGAAAATGCTGCACACCGGGCAGTTGTTGACGCTGATGATGGTCGACGTCGCACCGTCGGCAGCCGCAATCTCTTCGAGAATCAAGGACAGTGCCAGCGTGTCGAGCCCGGCGCCGCCGAGCGCTTCTGGAACCGTCACGCCAAAG
>CAZZVZ010000519.1:0-1572 GCA_964657655.1 Gammaproteobacteria bacterium
CAAGGGCGAGGCGCTGCGCCAGGAACTCACCAAGGGCGACAGCCGCGCGGCGCACGATCTGCTGCAGAAAATCTTGTCCTGCAAACTGCCCAAGGTGCTTGATGCCGACGCCTTGAACCTGATCGCCCATCACGCGGATGTGGCCGCCTTGCTCGATGCGCGCCTGCACACTCAGCTTTTGACCTTGGAGCAAGCCGAACTCGAGCGCGTCTCGAACGCTGCGGCCGCCGAACGCAAGCGCAGTGCGGAGATTCTCGACGTAGTGCTGCGCGCGGGCGACTTCGGCCTGTGGGAACTCGATACCCGCTCGAATTCGTGGACCATCAACTCGCGTGAACGCGAGATCTTTGGCTACAGCGCCGATGAAGCCACGCCGGACGCACTCGATTGGGCGGCCATGATCCATCCGGATGACCGCAGTGGCATCGATGCAGCGCTGCAGCAGCATCTGCGCGGACGCGCCTCGTCGTTCCGTAACGAAATTCGCATGCGCCACAAGGATGGTGGCTGGCTCTGGATCCTGAGCCGCGCCATGGTGGTTGACAGAGACGACGAGGGTCAGCCGCTGCGCATCGTCGGCACCCATCTTGACATCACCCAGCGCAAGGCCATCGAAGTGGAGCTGGCACGAACATCCGAATTGCTGAGGCACACCAACGAGATGGCGCAGGTCGGCGGCTGGGAGATGGATCTCAAGGAGCGGCGCCTTGTCTGGTCAGATGAGGTCTATCGCATCCACGACGCCAACCCGCTGATCGAGCCGAGTCTTGAGACAGCGTTTGAATACTACCCAGAAGAATCGCGGCCCGTGATCGAAGCTGCCGTCCAGGCGGCCATCGAATCCGGTCAGGCATGGGACCTCGAACTGCCGTTCGTCAGCGCTACAGGCCGCAAACTCTGGGTGCGTGCGCAGGGCATACCGATCAAGGAGAACGGCCAGACGGTGCGCCTCATCGGAGCGTTTCAGGACATCACAGTGCGCAAGCACGCCGAGATCGAACTGCTGAAGAAAAACGAACAACTGGCACGTCTTTCAGTCACCGATGAACTGACTGGTCTTGCCAACCGGCGCGCTATCGACCGTGCGCTTTCACGCGAATGGATGCGCCATGCAAGAACCGGCGAACCGTTGGCGCTGCTGATGCTCGATATCGATCATTTCAAGAAGTTCAATGATCAGTATGGTCACCTGGCGGGAGATGAGATCCTGAAGCTGGTGGCGCATGCCCTGTCCGACGTCGGACAGGAAAACGATGCCCTGGTCGCGCGCTTTGGTGGCGAGGAGTTTGCCATTCTGATTCCCAATACCGATCTGCCTGAGGCACAAGCACTGGCGCAGGCGTGCGTCGATCGGGTCAACCGCAACTGTGTCGATGCGGCGCAGATCGCCCTCGGCTCGACCTTGACGATCAGTGCTGGCGTGGCCGTCATGCGGGCCGAGCGCAGCATCGGCGCGGAGACCCTGATCAAGGCAGCCGACGACGCCTTGTACCGCGCCAAGGACGCCGGGCGCGCCCGCTACTCGCTCTAGCCAGTCCGGCTCGTCAAATCCGACGTCCGATAACGAGAGCG
>CAZZVZ010000519.1:1582-2266 GCA_964657655.1 Gammaproteobacteria bacterium
GCGGCCATCCTCGGATGGCCGCTCTGTCATGCCAAAGCGCCGATCAGGAACCGATGGCGCGTGCCGTGGCACGTTCTGCAGCGTCGATGTGACCGAGCGCGCGACCACGCAATCCGCTTGCGTAGGCGTTGTCTTCTTCACGCGAGACCATGTTCTGGGCGCGGTGCAGATGATCAAGTGCATTGTGCAGACGGCCGCGATGATCAGGAATCTCTTCGACCGGCGGATGGTCGTTGATGTTCTTGCCATCGTCGAAGGCGGCCTGCTTGAGGTCGTTGATAGCACCGTCGATCTGGCGCACGGCTTCGACTTCATCGACGCTCTGCGCGTAATCACCAGGGCGATGCTCGAGCATCCAGCGTGCAACACGCAGTTCACTCAAGGCCTGCAGATAGGCGGGGTGGTGCGGCGGTGGCGGCGGGGGAGCAGCGCAACCGGTGGTCGCAGCCGCAAGGGCGGCCGCGAGCGAGACGAAAACGCTAATGAGGATTTTACGCACGGGTTCTCCGAATATTTAACTGATTTTTATACTCCCGCAGCGCGAGAGTGGCCGAAGAATACAAGCGCGCGCTCTGCTTGTCATCTGCGCTTTTGTTACGCCTTGTATCCGATGTGTCGACAGCTGTGCGCATTTTGAAAGTCGTTGGCGCGAAGAGGCACGCTCGCCAACCTGCCGCGTATCGT
>CAZZVZ010000520.1:0-1637 GCA_964657655.1 Gammaproteobacteria bacterium
GAAGCCGATTGCAAGCGACAGAGACAGCGTCATGGGATTTGGGTGAACCCGGTCGCGTCAACCATCGGCGCGGGCCACGGGACTTATGGTCTCGAGCGGCTTGAGTGCATCGAAGAGGGTGGGCAGCAACTCGCTGACGGTGGGATGAATGCCCATGGTGTCCCTCACCACGTGATACGGCAGTTTGGCGCTGATGGCGAGCAGCAGCAGCTGAATCACCTCATCGGCTTCGATACCGAGCAGCGATGCGCCGAGGATCTGTTGCGTGTTCGCGTCGACCAGCACTTTCATGAAACCCTGCTCTTCGCCGCGTTCGCGCGCGCGGCTGACGCGCTTCATCGGCATGGTGGCGATCAGGGCGGCACGGCCACTTTTGCGCACTTCGCTCTCTGTCAGACCGGCGCGCCCGAGCGGTGGATCGATGTACAGGGCATAGGTGGGCACGCGATCCGACACGCGTCTGGAGCGGCCGTCGAGCAGGTTGCCGGCGACGATTTCGAAATCATTGTAGGCGGTGTGCGTGAAGGCGCCTTTGCCGTTGACGTCGCCAAGCGCATAGACGCCCGCAACGCTGGTCTCGAGCCGGTCGTCGACTTCGAGATAGCCGTGCGCATCGCATTTCAGGCCTGCCGCAGCGCAGCCGAGGTCATCGGTGTTGGGCGTGCGTCCAGTGGCGACCAGCAGGTGGCTGGCATTGAGCGCGTGCGCGCCACGGGCATCTGTGAAGCGGATCACCGGACCGCTGCTGCTGGCAATGATTTCGAGATCGTGCGCGTTGCAGCACACACTGATTCCTTCGCCCTCGAGAATTTGCCGCACCGCCTCGGAGACATCGGCATCTTCGCGTCCAATCAGGCGCTCACCGTGCTCGACGATGGTGACCTTCGAGCCAAAGCGCCGGTACATCTGGCCGAATTCGAGCGCGATGTAGCTGCCGCCGATGATCACCAGATGTTCAGGCAGCACATCGAGATCCATCATGGTGGTGTTGGTCAGGAAATCAACCGCGTCGAGTCCCTTGATGCCCGGAATGCTGGGCCGGCCGCCGACATTGATATAGATCAGCGGGGCGCTGTAGCTCTGGCCGTTGGCTTCTACTGTGTGCGGCGCGCTGAAACGTCCCGCCGCGCGCAGCAGCGTCAGGCCCTTGGTGTCTTCCAGCCAGCTGGTCAGGCCCGACACCGAGCTATTGACGATGGCGTCTTTTCTGGCCTTGACCGCCTTCATGTCAACACCGAGCGATGCGGCATCGAGCCTGATCCCAAAGCGTGCAGCGTCGCGCACCACGTGCGCGGCTCTCGCGCTCGCGACCAGCGTCTTGGTCGGGGTGCAGCCGTCATTGAGGCACGTGCCGCCAAAATGCTGACGCTCCATCAGCAGCGTGTTGTAGCCTGCCTTGGCAAGCCGGACTGCGAGAAACGGTCCGGCCTGTCCCGAGCCGATCACGATCGCATCGTACTGGTGTTGCATGCCGTTCCCCAGGCCAGGCGTCTAGAAGTTGCGCGCGGAGCTGCTGCCCTGGCGATCATCCGATTGCCGCGCCGCACGGTGAGACGGAAGTTTACCCTGCGTGTTGCAGCCCCTTGTGACTGCGGCTCATGTCGCGACCCGGCGTCGCGCTTGCCGCTGCCGCTTTG
>CAZZVZ010000520.1:1647-2258 GCA_964657655.1 Gammaproteobacteria bacterium
CGAGGCGGATTCAAGACGCGCGCACAGCCTTCGCGCATCAATTCCAATAACAGGGAGACATCATGTTTCACCAATTGCTCACGCCGGTCGGCGACGCAATGCTGCCGTCATTTCTGGTGGCAGCGATTCCGATTGTGGTCGTGCTCGCCCTGCTCGGGGTGTTTCGCCGTCCGGCGTGGCAGGCATCTCTGGCCGGCCTGGTGGTCGCCTTCATCATCGCCATCACGGTGTGGCAGGTGCCAGCCAACATTGCGGCCAGTTCCGTTGCCAACGGCATCGTGTTCGCAGCATGGAACGTGATGTGGATCGTGTTCTCGGCGCTGGTGCTCTACAACATCGCGGTCAAATCGGGCCGCTTTGATCAGTTCCGGCAATGGATGTTCGAGAATCTGCCCAACGACCGGCGCCTGGTGCTGCTGGTGGTCGGATTTTCCTTCGGCTGTCTGCTCGAGGGGGTCGCCGGTTTTGGCACGCCGGTGGCCATCACCAGTGCGCTGCTGATCGGCCTGGGCTTTCCGGTTCTCGAGGCGCTCACCTTCACGCTCATCTTCAACACCGCGCCGGTTGCGTTTGGCGCACTTGGCGCGCCGATTACCGTGCTTGGCGCCGTC
>CAZZVZ010000521.1:0-2227 GCA_964657655.1 Gammaproteobacteria bacterium
CCCAAGACGTTCGACGTGCTGGTGACCGGCAATCTGTTCGGAGATATCTTGTCGGATGAGGCTTCCATGCTGACCGGCTCGATCGGCATGCTGCCCTCGGCCTCGCTCAATGCCAGCGGACAGGGTCTTTACGAACCCTCGCACGGTTCCGCGCCGGACATCGCCGGCAAGGACCTGGCCAACCCGCTCGCCACCATCTTGTCCCTGGCGCTGCTGATGCGTTATTCCCTGAAGCGCGAGGCCGAGGCCAAGCGTATCGAAGGCGCGGTCCAGCAGGTTTTGTCAGCGGGGCTGCGCACCGCCGACATCGCCGGTCCGGCCGATCAGGCGATCGGGACGCGCGCCATGGGCGCGGCGCTGCTCGAAGCGCTCGGGCCCTGATCGCTGCACTTCACAACAATTTTTTTCCAGGACACAGGCAATGCAACGGGTCGGTTTGGTCGGGTGGCGCGGCATGGTGGGCTCCGTGCTGATGGGTCGGATGCACGCCGAGGGTGACTTCGGCCATTTCGAGCCGTCCTTTTTTAGCACTTCAGGCGCGGGGCAAGATGCGCCCAAAGAAGCGGCGCATCACAAGCTGCTCGATGCCTACGACCTCAAGGCGCTGGCATCGCACGACGTGATCGTCACAGCGCAAGGAGGCGAGTACACCCAGAAAGTGTTCCAGCCGCTGCGCGCAAGCGGCTGGAACGGCATCTGGATCGATGCAGCCAAGACCCTGCGCATGCAGGACGACGCGCTCATCATTCTCGATCCGATCAACCATGACCTGATTGAGGATGCGCTGGCGCGCGGTGTACGCAACTTTATCGGCGGCAACTGCACGGTCAGCTGCATGCTGATGGCCGTGGGTGGCCTGTTTCGCGAAGATCTGGTCGAGTGGATGTCGTGCTCGACCTATCAGGCAGCTTCGGGAGGCGGTGCCAAGCACATGCGCGAACTGCTGACGCAGATGGGTGCCTTGCACGCTGCTGTGGCGGCCGAGCTCGCCGACCCGGCCAGTGCCATTCTCGACATCGATCGCGCGGTCCTGGCACGCCAGCAGCGGATGCAAGATGAAGAGGTGAGCCACTTCAAGGTACCGCTTGGTGGCAATCTGATCCCCTGGATCGATGCCGATCTGGGCAACGGCACCAGCCGGGAGGAATGGAAGGGACAGGTCGAGACCAACAAGATCCTGGGCAGGAAGCAGGGCTCGGCCAGGCCCGAGATTCCGATCGACTCGACCTGCGTTCGCATTGGCGCGATGCGCTGTCACTCGCAGAGCCTGACCATCAAGCTCAGGCGTGACGTGCCGCTTGAGGATGTGAATCAAATCATCGCAGCCACCTCGAGCTGGACCCGCCTGGTGCCCAACGAGGTCGCGCCGACCATCAAGTCGCTAACGCCTGCGGCCGTGACCGGAACCCTGCAGATCCCCGTCGGGCGCGTCCGAAAGCTGGCAATGGGTCCAGAATATCTGGGCGCCTTCACGGTCGGGGACCAGCTGCTTTGGGGAGCGGCCGAGCCGCTAAGACGCATGCTGCGCCGCGTGCTGGAGCGTTGAAGCGTTGCCGCTCCGCAACGGTTATTCGTGATTTCTGCCACGAAGATGGACGGTGACTTGCGAGACTGCGTAAGCTTGCATGCCTAAGTCCATGAAGTTATGTTAGAACTATCAAATCAGAATACTCAAAAGGGGTGGAGTGTGCCTGCGCCTGATCGTCAAAATCTGTCACGCTGCGTGGCGCAGTCGCACGCGCAAGCCGCTGTGCGCGATGCGATCCACGCGCCCCTGGTTCCGCGCCGCCTCGCAGCGCTGATTTCTTCGCTGTTCCTGGCCGCGCCTCTGATGGCCAGCGCTGCCGGGCTTGGCCGCCTGACGGTGACGTCGGGCCTGGGCCAGCCACTGCATGCCGAAATCGAGATCAACTCGGCCAGCAAGGACGAAATCAGTTCCTTGTCAGCACGCATGGCACCGGTTGATGCCTATAACCAGGCAAACCTCGATTACTCCAGTTCGCTCAGTACTCTGCGCTTTGCGATCGAACGTCGCCCGAGCGGCCAGGCCGTGGTGGTGGTGACTTCGGTGGCGCCGATCAATGAGCCCTATCTGGACCTGCTGCTCGAACTCGACTGGAGTTCTGGCCGCCTGGTGCGCGAATACACCTTCTTGCTCGACCCGCCCGAATCGCGTCGCCCGGCCACCGCTGTGGCGCCCGGACCTGCGCTGCCGCTACCGTCTGCG
>CAZZVZ010000522.1:0-2214 GCA_964657655.1 Gammaproteobacteria bacterium
CTGGGGCGCGATGCTTGATCCGTTCGACACACGCTTTGCGGCGGTGGTCGAGAAAAGTGTCCACGACGCCACGCTTGCAAGCAAGGACGACCCGTACGTGCTGGGCGATTTCGTCGAGAACGAGTTGCCCTGGGGAGACGGCAGCGATTTTCGACCCAAGCACCGCTTTAGCCTGGCGCTAGCCGCGTTCGGTCTCGGCCCGACCAGCGCTGCCAAGGCGGCTCTGGTCGCGCAACTACGCACGCGCTACGCCAGCATCGATGCCTTCAACCGCAGCTGGCACCTGAACGTGGCGAGCTGGGACGATCTCGTCAAGCATGCCCCCGCATTGCCTGATACGCTTTCAAGCGAAGCGCAAGAAGACCTGAAGACATTCAGCGCGGCCCTGGCCGAGCGTTACTTCTCGACCGTCAAGGCGGCGATTGCCAAGGAAGATCCGCATCACCTCTATCTCGGCAGTCGCTTCGCGCCGATTACGCCAGAAGCGCTTGCGGCCTGTGCGCGCTACTGCGACGTGGTGAGCGTCAACCTCTACACCGCCCATATGGACCTGGCCCGGCTCGACGGCGTCGACAAGCCGGTGCTGATCAGCGAGTTCAGCTTTGGCGCCCAAGACCGCGGCTCGTTTAGCGGTGGCAACATCGACGTTGCAAGTGCTGCCGAACGCGGGCGTCGTTATGCCGCCTTTGTGCTGGCAGCAGCGCACGATACGCGCGTGCTTGGGGCCCACTGGTTCGAATATCTCGATGAACCAGCCAGTGGCCGCCGCCTCGACGGTGAAAACGGCAACTTTGGCATGATATCCATCGCAGATGTGCCATTTGTCACACTGGTCGAGGCCATGCAGGCGGCAAACCTTCAGGCCAGTGCTGCGGCTCTTGAGCGATGATGCGAGAACAGGACCTGATTAAATTTCAGGATCAGACGAATGGCGCCGTAAGAAAGGACAGGCGGCAGGTCAGGTATCTAGCTTGATTCGACGTAAACCCTTAAATTAGTAGCGTCCCGTCAAATTGACACATGGGCGTGCTTTTAGCGCGAGACCAGCTTCATGAGAATTGTCATCATCCAGAACGATCCCGCCGAAGCGAATCTGCTGCGGACGACACTCACGCGGGCAGGACACCGCTGCTGGGTCTTCACGACGCGCGCTGGTCTCGGGGAAATTCTGCGAAAAACCACCGTCGACCTGGTGCTGCTCGACTGGCAGTCGCACGACTGCAACGGCGTGGAGGTGGCACGCTGGCTGTTGGGCGAGACGCGCTATTCGGTTGCAGTGGCATTTTGTTCGGCAGACGCAGACGCCGTACAGATCGCCGCGGCTTTCGAGGTGGGTGCCATTGATTACATCATTCGTCCGCTGTCGGACGAACAGCTTTGTGCCCGGGTCGCCGTGGTCCTCAGGCGCGCCTACCCCGATCAAGCCAAGACCGAGCCGTTCGAAGTCGGTCCCTATGGCATCGATCCGCTTGGCAAACGCATCATCTATCACGATCGTGAGATCGAACTCACGCCTGCCGAGTTCGGCATCGCGCGCTGTCTTCTCATCAATCTGGGGCGCGCTCTGTCGCGCGACTACATCCAGGAATACGCAGTGGGTGAGCCGTTTCTCGCCTCTTCGCGCTCTCTCGACTCACAGGTGTCGGCGCTACGCATCAAGCTGCGCCTGATGCCAGAACGCGGCTTTCAGCTGCGCGCCATGTATGGCTATGGCTACCGACTCGATCTCACGCCGGTACAGTCGGCACCCGCCGATGGTCGCATCCGCATGGTCGACTGGAGCATGATCTCCAACATCTCGGCCGAGACCGAAGCCGGTTCCTGACGCGGGACCGGCTCGGCCCTGATTACTTCACGCCGAGCAGTTCGACGTCAAAAATCAGCGTTGAGTCGGGCGGAATGACGCCCTGCACGCCGCGCGAGCCGTAACCCAGCTCAGGCGGAATGACCAGAGTGCGTTTGCCGCCCACCTTCATGCCGGCGACGCCCTGGTCCCAACCCTTGATCACCATCCCTGCGCCGAGCACGAATTCGAATGGTTCACCGTTGGTCCTGGAACTGTCGAACTGCGTGCCGTGATGGTCTGGCTTGGACAGGTCCTGCAGCCAGCCGGTGTAATGCACAGTGACGGTCTTTTGCGGCACAGCTTCAAGGCCGCTTCCTACTTTTACATCGGTCATGACAAGTTCTTTCGTGGTTGTGCCGGTGGCTGCC
>CAZZVZ010000523.1:0-2206 GCA_964657655.1 Gammaproteobacteria bacterium
ATGGATCAGTCCGACTTTGATCAGGGCCCAGCTGATGATCGAGAACTGTGCGTCGTAGAGCCACCAGAAAGCGAGTGCCGACAGCGCAGTGGGCGTGATCCAGGGCAGCAGCACGATGGCGCGAAAGAAGGACTTGAACGGCAGGTTGCGATTGAGCAGCATGGCAAGCCAAAGGCCCAGGAAGAACTTGAGGATGCTGGCCGAGACGGTGTAGAAGATGGTGTTGAACAGTGCCAGTCGCGTGAGCGAGTCGTCGATCAGGTAACTGTAGTTCTCAAGCCCGATCCATTGCCCGGCACTGCCGATCTTGGCGTCGGTAAATCCCAGCCAGATACCAAGCCCGAGCGGATAGGTCAGGAACACCAGCAACAGGATCGCCGTGGGCAGCATGAACAGCAGCCCGAGCACGTTGCGGTTATTGAGCAGGCGCGACCACATGCCCTAGGCCCCCGAACAGGCGAGTGCCTGCAGCAGGCGGGGCCACGGCCCCGCCCGGGCGATGCGAAGCCGCAGCACGGCTCGCTCAGGTCTTGTAGTAGCGCTCAGCACGCTTGGCCGCGCGTTCCATGGCTTCCTTCGGCGTGCGCGAGCCGGTCGCCGCTTCGGCGACCATGTCGACCATCACGTAGTCGGCCATGGTGGCCGCAGACGCGGTGCCTAGAGGCCCGTCGTAGCCGTTATCGAGCATCAGCGCTGCAGAATCACGGTACACCGTGTGCTTGGGATCGACCGTCCAGATCGGATTGGACTCGTAAGCCTTGAGCGGCTGGCTGACATAGCCGATGGCCGCCTGCATCCACGGGTTGTACTGATCGGGCTCCATCATGAACTGCATGTAGGCCTTGGCTGCATTGGGGTACTTGGAATACTTGAACAGCATCATCTGGGTGATCTGCATCAGTTCACTTGCATGGCCGACCGGACCGATCGGGAAATGCGCGTGCTGGATGTCCTTGGCCATTTCCTGCATGGCAGGCTCGGTCGAATTCTTGGCCGAGTAGTAGATCGAGATGCCGTTGGCAGTCAGGCTGATCTGGCCGTCGAGGAAGGCCTTGTTGTTGGAAGGATCCTGCCAGGAGGTGGTGCCCGAGATAAAGGTCGGGTACAGCTCCTTGGCATATTCGAGAGCAGCCAGGGTCTGCGGCGACTCGATGGTCACATGACCGCTCTTGTCGGCCATCTTGCCACCATGCGACCAGACCAGCCAGTGGCACCAGTTGTTGGCATCACCCACAGCCTTGCCGAGCGCAAAACCGACCGGCGTGTTCTTGGCCTTCAGGCTCTGGCACATCTTGAGAAAACCGGGCAGATCTTTTGGTACCCCATCAAAACCTGCAGCCTTGAGCTGGCTGTCGCGGTAGACGATGGCATTGCCGACGACACCGAGCGGCAGCGCAATCCATTCTGAGCCGCGCATGCCGTAGCGTTTGCAGACGTCATACCAGCCACCATATTTACCACCCAGGTAGTTGGCCAGATCGCTCAGATCCACCAGCTTGTCTGGATACTGCTGGGCGTCGTCGAACCAGCCCAGAATGACGTCCGGCCCGCTGCCGATGTTGGCGGCCACCGCAGCCTTGGGTCTGACATCCTCCCAGCCCTCGTTGTCGATGGTGACTTCGATGCCGGTCTGGTCGGTAAATTTCTTGGTGTTGGCGAGCCACAGGTCTTCGTCGCCCTGCACGAATCGCTTCCAGCGCAGCACGCGCAGCTTGGCACCCGCCTCAGGGGTGTAGCGCAGCGCAGTGGTCGCGGGTGCGGCGTGCGCCAGGCCGCCTGCACCCACCACCGGAATGGCCGCAAGACTTGCCATCGACTTGAGGAACGTTCTTCGTGGATATTGTTTTTTCATGACTGACTCCTCCTATTGCAATGCACTTCAACGTGAAACCCGTGGCACTTCTGTTTCATTGACAAGCGCTACTGCTGCATCAACGCCTTGCCAGACGCTGCGTCAAACAGGTGGGTCTGTTCCTGATTGGGGAACAGACGCACCACATCTCCTGATTTGAATTCGTGGCGCTCGCGAAAAATCGAGATCAGCTCGATCTCGCCAAAGCGCGAATAGATTTCCGTGTCGGCCCCGGTCGGCTCGACCACCGAGACCGTGGTCGCAAGCCCGCCGGGCTCGCTCGCAATGCGCAGGTGCTCGGGGCGAACCCCGAAAATCACCTGCTGGCCGTCGGCCACCTGGGCTTGATCGAAG
>CAZZVZ010000524.1:0-2201 GCA_964657655.1 Gammaproteobacteria bacterium
TGCGCAGGCTGAATTCATCCTTGGCAGCAGCCACGTACAGCTCGTCGGCCTTGGAAAAACCGAGCTTTAATGCCAGCTCGTCCAGGTTGACCGAAGTCTTTCCCTCGCGCTGCAGCGTCTTTTCGATCAGCGCACGTCCTGCCAGCAGCGTCTGGTCGAGTTCGAGCGCATTGAACCACTGGCGCACCTTGGCACGGGCACGCGGGCTGTGCAGGAAGCCGAGCTGGGTATTGAGCCAGTCGCGCGACGGACCGAAGCCTGGACTGCCGGGCTTGGCCAGCACGATCTCGACCGTCTGGCCGCTCTTGAGCGGCGTATTGAGTGGCACCAGCGCACCGTCCACCCGCGCGCCACGGCAGCGATGTCCGATCTCGGTATGCAGGTGATAGGCGAAATCGACCGGCGTGGCGCCATGCGGCAGTTCGATGACACGGGCATGTGGCGTCAACACGAAGATACGGTCGTCGAGCAGGCGTGCCGGAATGATCGGCTGCTGCAGCATGGGCGATGGCTCGGATGCCGTGGCGTCCTGCGACACAGTCTCAGCGACTTCTGCCTTCCAGGCCAGCAGCTGGCGCAGCCAGGCGATCTTCTCGTCGTAGCGATTGCCCGCGCTCTTGCCGTTGCCGCCTTCCTTGTAGCGCCAATGGGCAGCCACGCCGAACTCGGCAAAGCGGTGCATGGCGCGCGTTCTGATCTGCACCTCGAAGGGCCGGTCGGCTGCGTCGCGTACCACGGTATGCAGCGACATGTAGCCGTTCGACTTGGGCCGCGCGATGTAATCATCGAACTCTTCGGGCAGCGCCGGCCAGCGGCCATGAATGATGCCGAGCGCGCTGTAGCACTCGCGCTCATCTTCCACGATCACGCGCAGTGCCCTGACGTCGTAGAGATTGGAAAAGTCGATGCCCTTGCTGCGCATCTTGTTGACGATCGAATAGATGTGCTTGGGTCGACCGCTGATCTCGGCCTCGATGCCGCCCGCACGCAGCACCGAAGACAGTTCGAGCATGGTGCTGGCGATAAATTCCTCGCGCTCGACACGCTTTTGGTCGAGCATGCGCGCAATGCGCTTGTAGACTTCTGGCTCCATGAAACGCAATGCCAGATCCTCGATTTCCCACTTGATCTGCCACACACCCAGACGGTTGGCGAGCGGTGAGTAGATCTCGAGCGATTCGCGCGCGATGGCAACCGGCACTTCCTGCTTGGTGGCCGCGTAATAACGCAGCGTCTGCAGACGTGAAGCGAGACGCACCAGCACCACCCGGATATCAGTGGCAAAGGCCAGCAGCATCTTGCGCAGTGTTTCGACCTGCCGCTCGAGCGCCTTGGGATCGCGCACCGCCGGCTCATCGGACTGACGCCGCGTCAGTTCGCCCAGCCGCGTCAGTTCACGCACGCCGTCGACAATCGCGGCAATGTCCTCCCCGAAACTCTCGGTCAACTGCTCGACTGGTTTGGCGAGAAGTTCTGCGGCGCTAAACAAGACGCCCGCAGCACGTGCTGGCGCATCTGCGCGCACTGCATCGAGCACCGCCAGAATACCGTGCGCATGATCGATCAGCGGCTCACCGCTCGGCAGCTTGGCTGTCCCGTAGAGCGTGGTGGCAAACTCACTGGCGCGTCGTACCAGCGCAGCGTCGACTGGTTCGAGATGCTCGAGCAGACGCTCGAGCTCGATCGCCGTTCTCTTCCAGGCGACGTCACGGCGCACCTTGGCACGCGGCGTCTCGGCAGTCCCTCCGATCCGTTCGGCCCCCTCCGTTGCATCGGAAAGCAGATGGTTGGATGAAAGAGGCGCCATGCCAAAATTATAACGCGCCGAATCGCTCGGAAATCCGCATGAAGTGGGTCGACATTCATCGCGCACTGCACCAAAGCGGCGCGCGACAGTCGGCTGCCCAGTTCGAAATGGTGCCCAACGCCCTGCATGGGCGAGCCCGGCAATGACGCAGTCGCAGCCTTCGACATCACGGGGGGCCTGCAGTGTGTCGAGGCGGCAGCTCCTCACCACCTTGCCATCTGTCTCCAGCACGATCGTTCGTTCATGCCCTCGCGAAGCAACACCCTCATCGCGATGTGCACGCGCCTGAATCCATCATCGCTCAGTGACGCGTTGCCAGGAGGGGCGCCGCGCGAAGCGGCGTGCACGCCGCGCTCGCGACAGCCTTTACCGTCGGCGATCAAGCGCGGCACCT
>CAZZVZ010000525.1:0-2159 GCA_964657655.1 Gammaproteobacteria bacterium
CACGTGACGCGCTGGTGGCCGACCTGCCCGGCCTGACGCGCGATCGTCACTACGGCCAGGGCCGCATCGGCGAGCAACCCTTCCTGGTGGTCGATACCGGCGGCTTCGAGCCGGTCATCAAGGAGGGCATCGTGCACGAAATGGCCAAGCAGGCGCGCCAGGCCATGGCCGAAGCCGATGTGGTGATCTTCCTGGTCGACGGCCGCAACGGCATTTCGCCGCAGGATGTGCAGATTGCCGATGACCTGCGCCGCGGCGGCAAGAAGCTGGTGGTGGCCGTCAACAAGGCCGAAGGCATGAACGTCGCCACTGTCACGGCCGAGTTTTTCGAACTGGGCCTGGGCGAGCCGGTGGCGATTTCGGCCGCCCACGGCGACGGCGTTCGCGATCTGATCGAGCTGGCCTTGTCCCAGGTCGAGATCCCCGAGCCGGACCCAAACGCCGAAGAAGAGAACCAGCGACGCGTCAAGATTGCCGTGGTCGGTCGCCCCAATGTCGGCAAGTCGACACTGGTCAACACCTTGATCGGCGAAGAGCGCGTGATTGCCTTTGACATGCCGGGCACCACGCGCGACGCAATCTATGTCGATTTCGAGCGCGGCGGCAAGCATTACACACTGATTGATACTGCCGGCTTGCGCAAGCGCGGCAAGGTGTTCGAGGCGATCGAGAAATTCTCGGTGGTCAAGACGCTGCAGTCGATTGCCGATGCCAACGTGGTGGTGCTGATGTTCGACGCGCGCCAGGACATCTCTGACCAGGACGCGCATATTGCAGGCTTCATCCTTGAATCCGGTCGTGCCGTGGTGCTGGCCGTGAACAAGTGGGACGGGCTCGACAGCTACCAGCGCGAACAGGTCAAACGCGAGATCGGACGGCGCTTCTCGTTCCTCTCGTTTGCCAAACTGCATTTCATTTCTGCGCTCAAGGATCAGGGTATTGCGGGCCTCATGACCTCGGTCAATCAGGCGCATGCGGCCGCCTTCGCCAAGTTGCCCACGCCCAAGCTGACGCGCGCGCTGATCGGTGCAGTGGAACGTCAGGCACCACCGCGGCGCGGAGTGTCGCGTCCGAAAATGCGCTATGCGCACCAAGGCGGCCAGAATCCGCCCATCGTGGTAGTGCACGGCAGCGGCCTTTCGTCGGTGCCCGAGACCTATCGTCGCTACCTCGAATCGTATTTCAGGGAAACCTTTTCCCTCGAAGGCACTCCACTTAGGATCGAGTTCCGCTCGAGCCGAAATCCCTTCGTCGAAGCCGCCTGAGCGGTAGCGAACGGTGGGGAAATCGGCTACATTGGGCCGGGGCTACCTCCACAACGCTTGTGAATCAAGCGTTGGGCCCAATCTCCATCTCCATATGACGGCTCGACCGTCGACACAATAACCTCCTTGGAGTAAGCATGAGCAACAAAGGGCAATTACTACAAGACCCGTTTCTCAACGTATTGAGAAAAGAACATATCCCCGTCTCCATCTATCTGGTCAATGGCATCAAGCTTCAGGGGCAGATTGAATCGTTCGACCAGTACGTCGTCCTGCTGCGCAATACGGTGACCCAGATGGTCTACAAACACGCCATCTCGACGGTGGTACCGGCACGCGCGGTCAATTTCAATCTCGAGGCCAGCGAGTCGTGAAGTCTGCAACCAGAAGGGACTGCAAGCTCCTTGGTTGAATTACCGATCAAGAAAGCCGTTCGGGCGGCGCTGGTGAGCGTCGATTTCGGAACTGGCGATGCCGAAGCGAGCCTGGAAGAGTTACGCCTGCTGGCGCGCTCGGCAGGAGCAGATCCGCTCGCGGTGGTGACCGCCAAGCGCCACAGCCCTGATGCGGCGCTCTTCATCGGCAGTGGCAAAGCCGAAGAGCTGCGCGGCGTGGTCGAGGACAACCAGGTTGAACTGGTGCTGTTTGATCATGCGCTCTCGCCAGCGCAGCAGCGCAATCTGCAAAATCGCCTCGACGTCTCCGTGGTCGATCGCACCGCACTGATCCTCGACATCTTCGCGCAGCGCGCCAAGAGTCACGAGGGCAAGATCCAGGTCGAACTGGCGCAGCTCAATCACCTCGCCACGCGCCTGGTGCGCGGCTGGACTCACCTGGAACGGCAAAAAGGCGGTATCGGTCTGCGCGGTCCGGGCGAGACGCAGCTTGAAACCG
>CAZZVZ010000526.1:0-2146 GCA_964657655.1 Gammaproteobacteria bacterium
CCAGGAACACAGCGGCCAGCAGCTGCTGGCCGCGGATCTGCGCTGCCTGGCGCTGATTGGTCAGCACCAGCGACTGGGCGGTGACCACGTCGATGTAGGTCACAAGGCCGCCCGAATAGCGTGTCGAGGCCAGATCGAGGGCACGTTGCGAACTGTCGACCGCGCGCGTGGCCTGTGCCGACGCCACCGACAAGGTGCGCAGCTCGCTCAAGCCATCTTCGACCTCCTTGATGGCGGTCAGCACCGTCTGGCGATAGTTGGCCGTGGCAGCACCGGTATTGGCTTCAGCGATGGCGACATTGGCTGAGCGCCGGCCTGCATCGAAGATGGTTTCGGTGATTGACAGACCCAGCACCCAGGCCAGGCTCGGCGCGCTGAACAGGCTGCCAACCGAGGTGCTTTCGCGACCATACTCGCCAGTCAGAGGCACCGAGGGGAAGTAGGCCGCCGTGGCGATGCCGATCTGGGCATTGTTGGCCGCGACGTTGCGTTCAGCGATGGCAACATCCGGGCGGCGCTGCAACAGGTCAGATGGCACACCGGTCGGGATCATCGGCACCTGCAACGGCACTGTCTCGGGTTCGATGTGAAAACCGGTGGCCGGCACGCCGACCAGGGCTGCGATGGCGTGCTCGAACTGCGCGCGCTGATTGGCAAGCAGACTGAGCTGCGTGGTGGTCGCATCGAGCTGCGCTTGTTGCTGGGCCAGATCAAGACCCGAGGCGACGCCCAGATCGTGGCGATTGGTGACGTAATCGAGTGCACGCTGCTGCGCGTCGATACTTTCCTTGACCACCTTGATCTCGATATCGAGTTCGCGCAGATTGTAATAGTCGGCCGCGAGCTCTGACGTCACCAGCAAACGGGTATTCTCGAGATCGGCGCGCGCCTCTTCTGCATTGGCGCGCGCGCTCTCGACCGAACGTCTGACGCGGCCAAACAGGTCGGGTTCATAACTCACCGTAATGCCTGTGGTGAAATCGTTTTGCAGGGTCGAGATGTTCGCCACGTTGGAGAGTTCGGGACGATTGACCGAATCGCGCGCGCGGTTGTCTCCGGCCTGCACCCCGATGGTTGGAAACAGGTCGGAGCGCACCACCGTGATCTGTTCGCGCGCTCCGCTCAGGCGAAAAGCCGCGGCCTTGAGCGACTGGCTCTGTTCCAGCGCGCTGGTCTCGAGCTGATTGAGATTTGCATCTCCGAACATCTGCCACCAGGTGCCCTTGGCGAGGCCATCCTGGGGACGCGCCACTTCCCAGGGCGCCTCGGCACTGAACTGGGCGGGCACCGGGCTGTCGGGTTTCTTGTAGTCAGGTCCGACCGCGCAGCCGCCCACGGCAACGCCTGCGGCCAGCAGGCAAATGCGGGCAGCGATGAACGTTCGCTTCATGTCGCGTCGCTCACTTGCTGGTGGTTTTTTCTTTGATGCTTTCAGGCTTGGCTTTCTTGTCTTCACTGCCCTTGCCGTCCTTGCCCTGATCATCTTGTGCCTGCTGATTGGCGCCCGGACCTGACGGCGCTTCTGGCTTGGGCTTGACAATCGTGACTGGCTGGCCATCCATCAGAGCGTCGGCCGGATTCAAGATGACGCGATCGGTGGCCGCGAGGCCGTTGACGATTTCGACCTTCTCGCCATAATCCTTGCCGATGGCAACTGGCTTCAGCCTTGCCACGTTGCTGTCATCGACCACGGCAATGCGAATGCCCTCTTTGCGAAACAACAGCGTATTGACCGGCACGATCAGCGCGGAGCGGCTGGTGGTCGGCACTCTCACCTCGACGTAGGCACCGGGCAGCAGCCGGCCGTCATGATTGGGCAGTTGCACTTCGACCTGCAGAGTCCGCGTCGACGTGTCGATGGCACCAGCGGTGCGGGCAATCACGCCTTCGAACTCCTGGCCCGGCAGTTCGGATTGCGTCACCTTGACGGTCACGCCTGGATGCACCACGGCAGAATCGGTCTGCGGCACGTAGATGTAAAGGCGCAGCGGATCGACCTTGGCGAGGGTAAACAGCGGCTGGGCAGCACCGCCCGAACCCGAATTGATCAAATCACCCACATCGACATTGCGACGCGTGACGGTGCCGGCGAACGGCGCCACGATGCGGTTGAATCCTTCGAGTTCCTGCAGGCGCTTGACGTTGG
>CAZZVZ010000527.1:0-2139 GCA_964657655.1 Gammaproteobacteria bacterium
AGACCCAGTCGAGGTGGGCCATGATGCCGTAGGGAAAGGCGTTGCCCCAGCCTCCCATCAAAACCGGGCGCACGACCTCAAGACTGAAGTAGGCAAGGATGGCAACGCTAAAGCCAAACGGCACGTGATAGCCGATGGCAAGTTTTCTGCAGATCTCGACTTCGCGCAGCGCCCACGAGACAAAGGCGCCGAGCGCGCAGATCGTGATCAGCTGCCACAGCCCTCCTTCCATGAGAGGCGCAAAACCCAGTCCGTATTTGAGATCAGGCGGCGCGATATTGATCTGCCACAGGTTCCAGGTCGGCCCGTTGGCTGCACCCCACACGATCAGAGCCGTTCCAATCGACGCGAAGAACAGGGTCGTGACGCCAAAGAAGCCGACGAAGAATGGTCCGACCCAAAAATCGAATAGATCGCCGCCAATCAAGGTTCCACCGCGCACGCGGTATTTCCGTTCAAAACTGAGCATCGCCATGGCGGCTCTCTCCTCTGCTAATTGACGTCGAGCATTTGGTCACACTGGTAGTACGTCCTTGCGGTCTGCAAGGGTGCGCTTGGAACCGACAGTGCCGATCCCAAGCGCCGTGCTGCGGTTACTTGGCAGGTGCGCTCTGCGCGGGTGGCATCGGCGAGTTCTGCGCCGCTGCTACGTGTCCCGCACGAGGCCCATCGAGCCAGTTGAAACGATCCGTACTGAGTAGGATGAAATGGATCACGAGCGCCAGTGCAAACAGAAACGTGAACAAGGCGATCAGGGTCCGGCGTGGGTCGAACAACAACCAAATTCTCCACATGGTGTCTCCTCCCTATGCCGACAGGGCGAGCGACAAGGTGCTGGCCACAGTGGCATGCACGTCGTTAATCATCGACGTGTAGCCATGTGGGCCAGGCAACCAAGGTCGCCACTGCCATGCGAGGATGTGGGCGACGATTGCCACTACCAGGAATATCAGGAAGCTGGCCATGAAGATTCGATGAAACTCCTTGGCTTCTTGCTCTGACAACCCTGACAGAGACGAATCGCGCTGGTCGGTCTCAATCATAGATATGCCCTCCGGAATGGCCTTGCGGCCGAGTACCGCGCAACTCCCGCGCGGCTGGGATCGTCATGCAACACACATGACAATTCTGAAAAACCATTTCGAGATGAACAGCACTGCGGCGTCACGAGACAGCCTCCTCGAAGGCGCTCGCCTCGCTCAACAGCACGCGCTCTGCAGTGACACTGCTCTCACCGGCATGCCGCGCTGCGCGCTCGATGCGGTCACGCAGGCGTTTGGCCACCGAGATGCGAATCAAAACAGGCTGAGCCTCGACCAGCTCGGCGAGCCGCTCGCTCGCCTCCTCGCTCCAGGGAAGCTCATTTTGGAGTCGCGCTGGCGTGGCATCGACACGATCGAGATCGGTGCCGAGCGGCAGAATATGAAACAGCGCATCGAACAGCGCGTTGCACACTTCCTGGATGAGATAGGTGGCCCCGCTATAGCCCATGAAAGGCGAGCCGGTGTGACGACGGATGATGGCGCCTGGAAAAGAGGCCGGAATGTAGGTGCTGCGCGAGGCGCCCTCCGCCAGATACATGCGTTCGTTGTAGCTGCCAAACAGGACCAGCGGTGACTTTTCCTTGATGAGCGTGCGCACCTCGTGGTTGTCGGTCTTGCTGCCGGGCTTGCGTGCCACCGAAAAGGTGCAAGGCAGTCCCATTTCGTCCTCAAGGAAATGACGCACACCGCGGGTATATGTTTCTGCTGCAACGATCGCAAAGCTGGCCGTGCCAAAGAAGTCCTGCGTGACCGAGCGCCACAGATCCCAGATCGGCTTGATGGTGGTGTGCTTTTCCCGCTCGATGAACGGTTCGGGGTCGAGTCCCAGCAGTTCACCCAGCTGGCGCAGGAATTTGGTGGTGCTGTGCAGGCCGATGGGCGCTTGCAGGTAGGGTCTTTCGAGCACCTCGCACAGCATGCGGCCGAACTCGCGATACATGCAGATATTGACGTCGGCGTTGGGGAGCGACAGAACATCAGCCAGATGGCTGCCGAGCGGGAATGTGAGATTGACCTCGGCGCCGATTCCTTCCACCAGGCGTCTGATCTCAGCCAGATCGCTCGGCATGTTGAACACGCCGTAGCTCGGTCCGAT
>CAZZVZ010000528.1:0-2133 GCA_964657655.1 Gammaproteobacteria bacterium
GCCATGGTCTGCATGCCGTAGCAGATGCCAAGCACCGGTACGCCGGCGCTGAACACCGCATCCGGCGCGCGCGAGGTGCTTTCCTCGTAGGCCGACATATGACTGCCGCTTAGGATGATGCCGCTGGCACCGAACTCGCGCACCGCCGCGTCGCTCATTTCGCTTGGATGAATCTCGCAGTAGACGTTGAGTTCGCGCACGCGGCGCGCGATCAGCTGGGTGACCTGGGAGCCGAAATCGAGAATCAGGATCTTGCTATGCATGGCGGTTAGGGGTGGGCGATGAGCGCTGCACAGCGCCGCACGCCTTATTCTGGGTCGAAGGGGTCACGCTGATCGGGAGACGCTCGCCAGCCGGGCCGCACCGCCGCCTCATGGTCTCAGGCAGGCGCGTTGGCAGGAACATCTTTGTTACTCCACGCGGTAGTTGGGCGCTTCTTTGGTGATCTGCACGTCGTGCACATGTGATTCGCGCATGCCGGCCGACGTAATCTGTACGAACTCGGCCTTCGAGCGCATTTCGTCGATGTCGCTGCAGCCGCAGTAGCCCATGCTGGCGCGCACGCCGCCTGTCATCTGATGCAAGATGGCAAGCACACTGCCCTTGTACGGCACCCGGCCCTCGATGCCCTCGGGCACCAGCTTGTCGGAATTGGGATTCTCGCCGTCCTGGAAATAGCGGTCGGCCGAGCCATCTTGCATCGCGCCCACCGATCCCATGCCGCGATAGGCCTTGTAGGAGCGCCCCTGGAACAGGATCACCTCACCAGGCGCTTCCTCGGTACCGGCAAACATGCCACCCATCATGACGCTATAAGCACCGGCTGCCAGGGCTTTGGAAATGTCGCCCGAAAAGCGCACACCGCCATCCGAGATGAGCGGCACACCACTGCCTTCGAGCGCCTTGGCGACATTGGCAATCGCCGTGATCTGGGGCACGCCGACGCCCGCCACGATACGCGTGGTGCAGATCGAGCCGGGACCGATACCGACCTTGACGGCGTCCGCGCCGCAGTCGATTAGCGCCTTGGCGGCCGCTGCGGTGGCGATATTGCCGCCGATCACTTGGATGTGTGGATAGTTCGACTTGACCCACTTGACCCGGTCGAGCACGCCCTGCGAATGGCCATGGGCGGTGTCCACCACCAGCACGTCGACGCCGGCACCGACCAGTGCCTCGGCGCGTTCTTCGGTGTCTTCACCGACACCGATGGCAGCACCAGTGCGCAGCTTGCCCTGATCGTCCTTGCTGGCCGACGGGTGTTCAGTCGACTTCTGGATGTCCTTGACCGTGATCAGGCCGCGCAATTCGAAATCATTGTCGACCACCACCACCCGCTCCAGACGGTGGCGATTCATCAGCCGTTTGGCTTCTTCAAGGCTCGCGCCCTCGCGCACCGTCACCAGATTGGCGGCCGGCGTCATCTTGTCGCGTACCTGCGCCTCGAGGTCCTCTTCGAAACGCAAATCTCGGTTGGTGATGATGCCCACCACCTTGCGCCCCTCGACCACCGGAAAACCCGAAATACCGTGCTGCACCGTGAGGGCAATCACGTCGCGGATCTTCATGTGTGGCGGAATCGTGATCGGATCGCGCAATACGCCCGACTCGTAGCGCTTGACGCGCGAAACCTCTCGCGCCTGTTCGCGCGCTGTCATATTCTTGTGGATGATGCCGATGCCACCCTCTTGGGCCATAGCAATCGCGAGGCGCGCTTCGGTCACAGTGTCCATGGCAGCGGACACCAGCGGAATATTCAGTTCGATGCCGCGCGTCAGGCGCGTCTTGAGGTTTGTGTCGCGTGGGAGGACAGCAGAAAAGGCAGGAACCAGCAGTACATCGTCAAACGTAAGTGCTTTTTGAATCAAACGCATTGCGTTCCCTTATGGCACAAAAGCGAATTATACAGAAATCGTCTCTGTTCCCCTAGGTGGCTGCCCGATTGACGCGGAGTAATTCCGCCAGTATGTTGGCCCAAAATTCAGGAGTGGAAATGAATCGATCGGTTTTGATTGGCGCTGCAGGTCTTCTGTGCGCACTGGCTTGTCAGGGCGCGGCCGCGCAATGGGCTTGGAAGGATGACGCTGGTCATACGGTGTTCAGCGACCAGCCACCGCCTTCGAACATTCCGCG
>CAZZVZ010000529.1:0-2117 GCA_964657655.1 Gammaproteobacteria bacterium
ATCTGCTGCACCTGCTGCGCCAGATTCCGGCGTTGCGCGAACGCTCGCGTGGCGTGTTCTATTTCAAGTCGAGGGCATTTCTGCATTTCCACGGCGATCCGGCCGGGCTGTTCGCCGACCTTCGCTGTGGCGACACGTTCGAGCGTTTTGGCGTCAACAGCGCAGCTGAAAGGAAAGCGCTCTTCAACAAAGTTGCGCGGCAACTGAAGTAGCGCACGGGCTCTGCGCAGGCGCCGTCGTTGCCGCTTTCTCGTCTGCCCTTTAGACTTGGGGCACCGACCTTTTGCCACACGATCATGAAAAAGCTGGCCGCGTGTTTGCTTGCTGTATCCCTGCTGCTCTGCGCCTGCTCGCCAGGGAGTCTGTCGACGGCTGACTCGGAAGCCGCGGTTGCGGCATTTCATCAGCAGTACGATGCCAGCGGTTTTGATGCGATCTATGCCGGCAGCGCACCTGAACTCAAGGCTGCCACCAGCAGCGAGAAATTCGTCAAGCTGCTGTCGGTGATGCACACCAGGCTCGGCACGGTGCAGTCGAGCAGCAAGGCCAGCTGGCGTGTCTTCGCGGGCACCTCCGGCAACTTCATCGACCTGACCTACAAGACCACCTATCAACATGGTGAAGGTGTCGAATCGTTTCGCTTTCGCACAGATCGTGGCAATCCGCAGCTGGTCGGCTACAACATCAACTCGACGGAACTCATCACCAACGACAACACGGCAAGCCGTTCTGGTGGGAGTATCGGTGCGATACTTGCCGGTTAGAAGTGCTCGCAGCGAGTGCTGCGCGGCAAGCGCTTGTCAGGGACGTCTGGAATCAATGCATGGCGAGTATTAGAGCTGCGACCCCAAGAGATGGGCTGCATATCGCACGACACCAGTATTTCCGGCTTGACGCCCGGCAGGACGACCTGCGCGCCTATAGCGAGTGGGTCGCAGATGAGCTGGCCAAGGGTACCTACATCGGGTTCCTCGCCGAAGCCAATGGTCAGGTGATCGCAGGCGCGGGCGTACTGGTGCTCAACGGCGGCCCGAGCAAGGGCAACCGCAACCCGCTGCACGCGCGCATCGTCAACCTCTATGTGTCGGAGAAATTCAGGAGGAAAGGGGTGGCCTTCGATCTGGTCGACCGCATCCTCGGAGCGTGTCGCATGCAGGGCATCACGCGCTTTTCCGTAACGTCCAATAATGATTCGAGGAAACTGTTCGAAGCAGCGGGCTTCGACTTTGTCGAGTCGGAAATGTTTCTCGAGATCGCCTGAGCGAGAAGCGCTCAGAGCTGGTCTTCCGGCACGAACGGACCGAGGATGGACGGTACCAGACGCTGCGACCAGGTGGTTTCAGGATCATCATGGTAAACGCGAGGACCATCGGCCAGGTTGGCGGTCCATTGCACCTCACCCGATGCATCGAGCGAGACCTTGTAGAAGCTGTCGATGTCGAGCAGTCCGGTCAGCTGTTTGGCCATCTCCGGTGAATCGATCAGGATGCCGACCTCGGTATTTTCAGCCGCCGAGCGATGGTCAAGGTTGAGCGAGCCAAGAAACACCGTCTCGTTGTCGAACACCACGCACTTGACGTGCAGGCTGCCTGCCGACTTGCCAAACGGTCCCATGCGATTGCGGTCACGGACCAGGCTGGGGCTGAGTTCGTAGAGCGCAACATTGTTCTCCAGCAGGTCTTTTCGGTATTTCATGTAGCCGTGCTCGGCGATCGGCTCATCGGTGGACGCCAGTGAATTGGTAAACACCTTGGTTGTGCCCGGCGTGATCTTGGCCTGTCTGATCATTCTCATGCCGCGTTCGCCGGGCACGAAGTAGGGCGACACGATGATGACCGAGTCTCTTACGCCAGAGAGCTTGGCCAGCACCGCTTCGCTGACCGTCGACATCGGCTCATGGCCATACATTTCCGCCTTGGCCGGGTCATCGGCAACGACCGTGGCGCGACCGAGCGTCAAGGGCTGCAGCCTGCCGCTCGCAATCTCGCCCGGCAGCGAACTGAACCGGCTGAATTCTGGCGGCAGGTCGTCGGGTGGCGGGCCGCACTCGGGGATGCGCAGGTCGGCGATACTCACGCCCAGAGCTTCGGCCAGATTCTCGGCCATCTCCAGGGTAC
>CAZZVZ010000530.1:0-2111 GCA_964657655.1 Gammaproteobacteria bacterium
GCGACCAGCTGCGCGATGCCATCAATGACTTCAGCTGGCAGCTTGACGCGCAAGACGATGCCAACGTCAGCGCCGCGTACCGCCGTCACCTGGTTCGCGAACTCAGCTGGCGTGCGATTTCGAGTGCAACTTCATGACCAACATCAACAACAAGGCGCCGAGCGGCATCCTTGCCGGTGAACACCCGGTCCAGGTGGAACTGACGCTTAACGGCAAGAAACGCAGCGGTTATTGCGAGCCGCGCGAACTGCTGTCGGACTTCATCCGCCATCAGCTGGGCGCCACCGGCACCCACGTCGGCTGCGAGCACGGTGTGTGCGGCGCATGTACCGTGCGCATCGACGGGGTCGCCGGCCGGTCGTGCATGATGCTCGCGGTCCAGGCCGATGGACGACACATCACCACCATCGAAGGCCTGGCACCTGATCAGACGCTCGGCGATCTGCAGCTCGCCTTCGCGCGCCACCACGCACTGCAATGCGGCTTTTGTACGGCTGGCATCCTGATGTCGGCGGCGGCCTACCTCGAACGGGTCAGGGATCCAAGCGAGCAGCAACTGCGTGAAATGCTTTCCGGACACCTGTGCCGCTGTACCGGCTATACACCGATCGTGGCGGCGCTACTTGATGTCGCAGCCGCACGGCGCGCCAAGGCTCGGGATCAAGGGCTTGCTCAACCCATCGACGAGTCATCCGATGCTTGATCTCGGTCGCACCTTCTTGCAGAGCGTGGAACGCAGTCCCAGCGCACTGGCGCTGGTCGATGGTCCGCTGCAACTGAGTTATCTGGCGTGGCACCAGCGCATCGAACGGCTCGCCGCCGGACTCGAGCGGCAGGGATTTCAGCACGGAGACCGCATTGTGGTCGCGTTGCAGAACCGCTGGGAAATGGCGAGCGTGCACTGGGCGTGCCAGTTTCTCGGACTGGTGGTGGTGCCAATCAACTGGCGCTGCAAACCTGAAGAACTCGACTACTGCGTGAGCGATAGTGGCGCCGTCGCGCTGTTCTACGAGGGCGTGACCGCCGACGCCGCCGCGGGCAGTCCTGCAGCACGTCGCATCACGCGCATTGCGCTCGACCGGCTCGAGGGTGGCTCGCTCACGTTCGAAGAGCTGACCGAAACAGGTGACGATGGATACAGGCTGACGCCAAAGGCATCAGCCAATGACCTGTCATTGATTCTCTACACTTCGGGCACGACAGGCAAACCCAAGGGTGTACCGCGCCGGCATCGGCATGAGCGCGCTGCAGCACTCGCGCACGTGGCACAAAATCTCTACCGTCACGGAGAGCGTACGCTCGGCGTTATGCCGATGTACCACACCATGGGCGTACGTTCGCTGCTGGCCATGGCGCTCACCGACGGTCTGTTCATCTGCGTCAGGCGCTGGAGTGCCACAGAAGCACTTGCCCTGATCGATGCCTATCAGCTGACCTGCCTGTACCTGGTGCCCACGCTCTATCACGACCTGATCGGAGATGCACAGTTCGACAGCGCGCGTTCTCGCTCGGTCAGGAAACTTGGCTTCGCCGGCGCGCCGATGAGCGATGGATTGCTCAAGCGCCTGTCGGCAGCCTTCGACCCGGAACTGTTCGTCAACCACTACGGGTCGTCTGAAATCTACACCGTCAGCATCGATCAGGACGCGACCAGAAAGCCCGGCAGCGCAGGACGCGCCGGTCTCAACGCCCGGGTGCGCGTGGTAACACTCGATGCAGCCTCGCCCGCCGATCGGGCTGCAGTTGGCGAGGAAGGCCAGATCATCGCCGACCTGCTGGGCGATGAAGCATTCGAAGGCTACTGGCAACGTCCCGACGCCAACCAGAAGGCCTTGCGAGATGGCTGGTACTTCACCGGTGATACCGGCTACTTCGACAGTGACGGTGACCTGTATGTGACCGGGCGCGTCGACGACATGATCATCAGCGGCGGCGAAAACATTTCGCCGGTCGACATCGAATCGGTGTTGTCGCTGCACCCCGCGGTCGATGAGGTTGCCGTGGCCGGCATCAAGGATGAGCGCTGGGGCCAGCGCGTGGTGGCCTTCATCAAACGGCGCGCGCCAGTCGATGCCGCAATCCTGGACGACTACTGCAAGGCCTCCGCCCTG
>CAZZVZ010000531.1:0-2100 GCA_964657655.1 Gammaproteobacteria bacterium
AGGCTCAGGCGCCCGGACAATTCCTGCCGAGCGTTATTCGGCAGGACCGGTGGTGGTGAGATCGGTGGCAGCGACCGGCTTTTCGATCTTGACCTTCATGCGTTTCTTGAGGCCCTCGAGGTAGGACGAGAATTCAAGCTCGCCCGCCTGCGTGGCCAGCTGGCGGGCCACGTCGGCGCTTTGACCTGCGGCATTGCCGTTGCCAGGCGCGACTGAATCAACACGATAGATGATGTAGCTGCCATCGCTTTGCGCCACACCCGTAAGCACCGGCAGCTTGCTGGTGTCAGCCGCGAAGATCGCCTTGACCGAGGCAGCTGGCGTCTTGCCTGGCGCACTGCGCAGCAGCGGCGCCGGGGCGGTGAAGCCGGTCGGGTCATTGCTCTTTTGCAGCGCGGCGAGCTTGGCTGCACCTGCTGCCTGGGCCAGCTTGGTGGCCTCTTCGGTGGTGAGCTTCTTCGCGATCGCGTCCTTGACCTGCTCGAACGCCTGCAACGCCGGCGGGTGATCGGTGGCAACGCGCGCTGCGACCAGCACGCTCGGGGCGGTTTCGATGGCCGAGGTGTTGTGCTTGGCTTTGAGCACGTCGTCAGCAAACAGTGCGCTGATGACGCGCTGGTCATTGACCGGCGTGGTATTGCCGGCCACCGGAGTGCGCGTGATACCGTCGGCGGTCTGGATGGTAAGCCCAAGCTTGTCGGCTGCAGGTTTCAGGCTGTCTGGCTGGTCATACACCATGTTGGAAAAGTCCTCGGCTGCCGCAGCAAAGGCAGCGGTCGACTTCTGCTTTCTGATTTCTGCCTCGATTTCGGGACGTGCCTGGTCGAGCGGTCGAACCGACCCACCGCGAATCGCCGTGAGCATGATGATGTGATACCCGAATTCGGTCTCGACCAGGTCGCTGATCTGGTTCTCCTTCAACGCGAACAGCGCATCGGCAAATGGCTTGACGTAGTTGCCAGCGGGCGCGAAATCGAGATCGCCACCGCGCTCTGCAGAGCCCGGGTCCTGAGAGAACTGCTTGGCCAGAGCTGCGAAATCCTGGGGCTTGGCGCGCGCCCGGGCCAGGATATCCTGGGCACGGGCCTTGGCTTTGTCACGCTCGGCAGGCGAGGCGTCCTTGGCGACCGCAATCAGAATGTGACTGGCGCGGCGCTGCTCGGGGACCACGAACCGGGCCTGGTTGGCCGGCGCCTTGTAGAAGGCCTCAATTTCTTCCGGAGTGACCTGCACGTGCGCCGCCACGGCCGCCTGGTCGAGCACCACGTATTGCACCGAGAGGGTCTCGGGCGTCTCGAATTCGCTCGCGTGGCTGTCGTAGTATTTCTTGACGGCATCAGGTGGCAGCTCGACGCGGGCGCTGTAATCGGCCGGCGTAAACGCCAGTTGCGCGACCATCCGCTGCTGGTTGAGCAGACCACTGAGGCGATCGACGCTCGACTTGGGTAACACCGTCGAGGCCGGAATGTTACGTGTCATCTCCTGCATCAGCACCTGGTTGCGCGTTTCGCTCACCAGCTGCTCGCGCGACAGCCCGACCGATGCGAGCAGCCGGTCATAGCCTTCCACATCGAGTGTGCCATCGGGCTTGTAGAGCGCCTTGATGGCAGGAATGTTGCGAATCTCCTCGTTGACACGATCCTGGCTCACTGACAGGCGATCACGCGCCATCTGGGTCTGCAGCACGCGCTGCGAGATCACGGTGTTCAACGCCTGCTGACGCGCCTGCGGTGTATCGAACATCTTGGGATCGAAGTTCGGACCCAGCATCTGCTGCATGCGCTGCATCTGCTGGCGCATCAGGTTGTCGACATCAGCCTGCGAGACCGATTGACCGTCGACCTTGGCAAGGCCGCCGCTCTGCTGGAATTTAGACAGACCCTGCACGCCAAAAAAAGCGAACGACGGCATGATCAGCAGCAGCAGCAACAGCTGCATCAGGCGCTGGTGAGTACGAATGAATTCGAACATGGACGGTCCTTCGACGACTAAAAAAAAGGGCGAACTTTCGTTCGCCCTTTTCTATTCTGGCGGAGTGGACGGGGCTCGAACCCGCGACCCCCGGCGTGACAGGCCGGTATTCTAACCAACTGAACTACC
>CAZZVZ010000532.1:0-2089 GCA_964657655.1 Gammaproteobacteria bacterium
GTATTCGATGATGAAGGTTTCTTCTGCACCGGCGATGCCTTGAAACCCATGGATGGCGCGGCACCCGAGCGAGGTTTTCTGTTCGACGGTCGGCTTGCCGAAGACTTCAAGCTGTCGTCTGGCACCTTCGTCAGCGTCGGACCGCTGCGTGCGCGGGTCATCGCGGCGGGTGCCCCCCTGGTCCAGGACGTGGTGCTCGCCGGATTGAATCGCGACGATCTGTCGGCCATCATTTTTCCGCGCGCGGACCTGTGCATCAAGCTTGCAAGTGAAAAGGCAGAGCCGTGCGCCAGCCTGGCCGAGGCACTGTCGCGCGAAGTGGTGCGCGGCGCCTTCGAAGCGGCATTGGCAGAGGTGAACCGGCAGGCGACCGGCAGTGCCAGCCGGATCGAACGCGCTCTGGTGACGGCCGAGCCGCCATCGATGGATCGTGGTGAAGTAACAGACAAGGGATCGATCAACCAGCGCGCTGTGCTATCGCACCGGGCTGCACTGGTCGATGCCATGTATGCGGGCACGGCCATCGATATGATCGTGCTGAAGGCCGCTGACAAGCCGGTCGAGAAGAACAAGGAGATGGTGTGAGTCAAGGTTTTGTACGGACGTTCGACGATGTCTTTCTGCTGGACGGAATACGCACTCCCTTCATCGACTATGTCGGCGCGCTCGGTCTGGTGTCGCCTACCGATCTGGGCATCAAGGTGGCGCGTGCGCTGTTCACGCGCACCGGCCTGGATCCGGCACAGGTGGGCTCGGTGATTGCAGGATCGGCAGCGCAAGCCGACTTCGATGCTTTTTTCCTGGCGCGCCACATCGGTCTTTATGCAGGCGTGCCGATCGGGGTGCCTGCCACGCTGTCGCACCGCATCTGCGGTACCGGATTTGAGCTTGTGCGCCAGGCAGCCGATCAGATCACGCTTGGCTATACCGATGTGGCACTTTGCGTCGGTACCGAATCGATGTCGCGCAACCCAATCGCAGCCTATACGCATCGCAGCGGTTTTCGTCTCGGCGCCCCGGTCGAATTCAAGGATTTCCTGTGGGAAGCCTTAGACGATCCTGCCGCTGACATTTCCATGATCCAGACCGCCGAAAACCTGGCGAAGCAATACGGCATCACGCGCGAGCAGGTTGATCGCTACGCAGAACTGACCTTCACCCGCGCGCTTGCCGCACAGGCGCGTGGCTATTTCAATGACGAGATCGCCACGCTTCTGACCGAAACATTCGAACTGGCGGGCTACAAGAGCCGGGGCCTGACATTGCCGCGCAAAGTCGAAAAACTGCAAGCCGATACCCATCCGCGGCCATCGAGCTACGAGGCACTGCAAAAGCTCAAACCGGTCTATCCGGGCGGCGTGCAAACCGCGGGCAACAGTTCGGCGCTGGTCGACGGTGCAGCAGCTGCACTGCTCATGAACGGCGCCGCATTGAAGGGTCAATCCCATCTGGCGCTGGCGCGCGTGTGCGCCGTGTCTGCTGCGGGCGTGCCGCCCGAAATCATGGGCATCGGTCCGGCACCCGCGATTCGCACGCTGCTCGATGCCGCCGGTCTGGCCATCTCGGATATCGCCCTGTTCGAAATCAACGAGGCGCAGGGTGCCCAGATCATCGCCGTCGAAAAAGAACTCGGTCTCGATCGCGAACGCCTCAATGTCAACGGCGGCGCGATTGCGATTGGACATCCGCTGGCCGCGACGGGGCTACGGCTCACCATTACCGTGGCGCGCGAACTGAAACAGCGTAATGCACGCTACGGCATCGCCTCCGCCTGCGTCGGCGGTGGTCAGGGTATGGCCGTACTGGTTGAAAACCCTGCAGCTGCGAGATAGCAGCCGGTCACGAAGGAGTCGCCATGCAACTCAAAGGAACGTCGGTGCTGGTTACAGGAGGTGCCTCGGGACTCGGTGCCGAGGTGGCGCGCGAATTCGCCGCCGCTGGCGCCCGGGTGGCGGTGCTCGATGTCAACGTCGAGAAGGCCCGCCTGATGGCCAGCGAAATCGGCGGCTTTGCTGCGCTATGCGACGTCACTTCATCCGAGCAGGTGCAGGCAGCCATCGATGGCGCCAGGGCCGCGCACGGGGCGGCG
>CAZZVZ010000533.1:0-2076 GCA_964657655.1 Gammaproteobacteria bacterium
CCGAAGACGAGCATGGCAAAAGTGCCATTTTCAAGATGGTGGTGTATTGCGCACCTCCCGCCTCAGGCACCGCGATGCGCTTGCCGACACGCGCCGCAACCAGTACCGCGTGGTCCCGATCCGGAAAATCTGGCGTGATGCCTTCAATCTGCACTGTGCCTGGCGCCTCGTCGGTGCCGTTGTCGACCAGCGCCCGGTCGCGCGTGAGCATGCGATTCATGGTCACGACCATGCCCACCACCTTGCCTTCGTATTTGAAAGGGTTGGCGTCCAGTTGTTGTGCCGTGACCCAGGTCGCCATGCCATTTTGGCGGCTGAACGCATCGAATTGCTCATGACTTTTTGCCAGCCGATCCTGCGCGGCGCTCTGGCGCTGTTTGGCACGTAGCGCATCTGAAGCGCTATTGTTGTTCGTTTTTCGGCCACTCCATGCGAGCACGCGCAATCGATTGAGGAATTCTGCCTTGATCGTTGATCTCGATCGCCACATCGTAGGCTTCCAGCAGTGGATTGCCAAGGGCGGTCGAGCACACCATGCGGTAGCGCTGGGCAGCCGCTTGCATCGCGTGCTTGACGGCGTCGTCGTCGGTCGCGCTCGCAGGCTCAATCGCTACAGCCAGTGAGCGGGCAGGACAGAGCACCATCGGCCCGGTCTGAGGGCTGGTGTCAATCAGCGTCAACTGACCGGCGCCGCTTAGCGGGCCGAGCCGCAGCAGATATTGATCGCCCGGCATGGGATCGATGCGACCGAGGCTCGGCTGGTCTCCAGTAAAGACGCCGTTTTCAAAGTAGCCTTGCCAGATCGCCTTGGGCTTGAGTTCGGCGTAGCGCAGCAGCCATTCGAGCCTTCCTTTGCCTTGAGCGTGCCCGTCCTTGCAGGCGCCGGTGTAACGCGGCACGTAGTCACTGGTCGATAGTGCAGACGGAGCCCATACCTTGCAGCCGCCTTCATTGGCGCTTACATAAGTCGCGCCGAGACTCTCGCTGTGGGCTGCGTGACCAAGAAGCAATACGCTCGAAAAAAAAGCCAATATCAGTGAGCGATGGATCATGAAATCGTGGTCGACGGAGATATCTACAAAAGGGCGCTTCACTACAGCTGCAGCGCATCGCGTGGTAACCAGGGCCCGGCATCATGCGTGACTTGAATTGTACTGGCTGGGCAGCAGTTTCCTGTTCGCTGCAGCAGCGCCAAGACAAGCGCGAATCAGTTCGAGCCGATGACCAAGGCGCGCTGATGGCCCGTAAATAAGATGGCCTAGCTGCCATTACGCCGCAGCGTTTCGCTTTCGAACATCGCCACCGGGGTCGGCGGTCCAAAAAGGTACCCCTGGTAGGCGTGGCAACCGCTGTCCTCCAGGAACTGGCGTTGCCGCTCGTCTTCCACGCCTTCGGCAATCACCGATAGCTCAAGTGTGTCGGCCAGCAAGATGATGATGCGAGCGATGTCGCGATGATGAGGATTGGTCAAGATCTCCTGCACAAAAGCCCGGTCGATCTTCACTTCGTTAAGCGGCATGCGTTGCAGATAGAACAGCGACGAATAACCGGTACCAAAGTCATCGAGAGAAAAGCCAATGCCGATCTCTTTGAGGGCCCCCATTTTCAGAATGATGGCTTCGATGTCCTTGGCGACCAGACTTTCAGTGACTTCGAGCTTGAGCTTGCGCGGGTCGGCACCAGTTTGCTCGAGCACGGACAACACGGTGTTGACGAAATCGGGCTCGTTGAATTGCCTGACGCTGACGTTGACCGATAGAGAAAGCCGGCGGAATACCGGGTGGTCTGCCCACTGCTGAAGTTGCCAGCAGGCGGTCTCTAGCGCCCAAGTGCCAATCTGCACGATGAGCGAGCTCGCCTCGGCCACAGGAATGAAGACACTCGGCATGATCATGCCGCGCTCCGGATGCCGCCAGCGTAAAAGTGCCTCGGCCCCGAGCACCCGGCCTTCTACTGACACCTGTACCTGGTAGAAAAGACAAAGCTCATCGGCCAGCACCGCCCGGCGCAGCTGCCGTTCAAGGTCGAGCCGCTCATCAACCGTGGTTTGCATTTTCAGGTCGAAGAAGCGCAGCG
>CAZZVZ010000534.1:0-1559 GCA_964657655.1 Gammaproteobacteria bacterium
ATGGCCTGGAATTGCTCGAGCAAGGCACGCGTCGCGTTCGAGGCAACCACACCCCGCTCGGCGGGGGCACCAAGATTGAGGCGCGGTGCTGCAGGAAGACGTCTGACGTCGACACCGTCACACACGGGACAGCGCAACAAGCCTTCCGCACACTGGCGTTCGAACTCATCGAGCGATGCGAACCAGCCCTCGAAGGCGTGATCGGTCGCGCATGTCAGATTGAGGACTTTCATAGGTGGCGATTGAAGGCGTTGTGAACACAACGCATGGCACTAAAATCGAACGGTCGTTAGATTTTAGCGCGAATCGCGACCGGGGTGCATGCAAGGCGAGGCACCCAGCTGAGGCTACACCAGTTGCAGGTCCTTTGGCTTCGCACCCGGAAAAATGGTTTCGAGCTGGGCCGGTGACAGGCCGTACAGGCGGCTGAACATCGAGCCGATCACGCCGCGATACTCGTTGAGCACCGGGTAGTCGCGATTCTGGAACAAGGTAGGCTGTGCGATCGCCACCTGGTCACCGACAATACGGCCGCCTTTGAGCGAGCCGCCCAGCACCCAGTAGACGCTGCCGTGACCGTGATCGGTGCCGCGATTGCCGTTTTCCCGGAACGTGCGGCCGAACTCGCTCACCACGACCACGGTGGTCTTGTTCCAGCTATCGCCCATTTCATCGGCAAAAGCAGCAAGGCCGCGACCCAGTTCGCCGAGGCGGCCAGACAGATAGCCGTTGGCGTTGCCCTGGTTGACGTGGGTATCCCAGCCGCCCACATCGACGAAGCCGACGTTGTAGTGTTCTTGCATCATGCGTGCGATACGGCGCGCCTCGCCTTCGAACCCCTTGGCAGTGATCGCATTGCGGCTGGCCTGATCCATCTCGCCGTTGATGGTCTTGACCACGTCATCGCGTACATCGAATCCTTCGGCCACCGGTTTGGCGAGCGACGTGCCACGATACATGGCCGCGATGATCTGCCCCTGACGATCGTCGACGCCGGGCTTGCCGACCGACTTGAGCGCCATGTTGGGAATCTCGTTGCTGCCCTGAAAGACGATCGGCAATTGATCGGTGAACGCGATCGGCGTTGCCACCGCATTCGCGCCGTTCATGGTCTTGACCAGCCGGTTCAAGAAACCAGAGCGGTAATTGCGACTCTGTCCCACGGTCTGGCCGAGTTCGATCGAATCCTGGGTCTCGAAGTGGCTGCGCGTCAGGTCGTCGGTGCCCGAGAACGGCACGAAGGCGGCCTGCCCCTTCTGGTAGAGCGGATAGATGGTGTCCTTCAAAGCCGGATTGAGAGCCCAGTTGGAATCGAGCATCAAGGCTGTGCTGGCGACAGTCGCGCCGGCCACGTTGCCATCGGGTCTTGCGATGGCAATATTGGGACGACTCTCGTAATAGAAGCTGCTGCTGTAAGGCACCAGCAGGCTGGCGCAGTCGTAGCCGCCACGCATGAAGACGAGGAGCAGGCGCTGGTCGCTCTGGGTCGCTGCAAACAGTTTGCCAGCGCCGACGGTCAGTGGGGTGGCCAGCATGGCTTTCAACAGGTCGCGTCGCTT
>CAZZVZ010000534.1:1569-2063 GCA_964657655.1 Gammaproteobacteria bacterium
CTTCAAACCTGGTTCCAGGGCACGGTAATAAAGTGCGCTTGCCAGCTGCGGAAATGCCGGCTGCTCGAGCGGCTTGTCGCCGTCCGTCTTGAACAGGCCAGCAGGGCCGGAACCAATGGTTTTCGCGATCTCAAAACGCGTCGTCAGCTGTCCTGGACTGTTCCAGGCGCTCGCGACCAGGGGATAGCCGTCGGGTGTCTCGTGTGCCGACCAGGGCTCTCCCATGCGATTGAGCCAGCCGAGCATCGGCTGCGCATTGAGAATCGGGCGATCGCCGTAGGCCAGACGTACCGAAGACACCACGAAGTGCATCGGATCCTTGAACTTGGCATTGAGCGATGCATCGAATTCGGGCGATTGAAACATGGTCCTCAAGACCTGTGCGATGTCGCCATCGCTTGCCATGAAGGTATGGCTCATGCGGTCCGTCAGCGCCTTGGGCGGGCTGTCGCTGACAAAGTAGAGGGCCAGCTTCTGGCTGACAAACTGTGCTG
>CAZZVZ010000535.1:0-2061 GCA_964657655.1 Gammaproteobacteria bacterium
CCTTAAATGCGACACCATGCCTTCGACCAACACCGGCCTCGGCGCCAACGAAGACGTGCTGGTGATGGCCGTCGATTTGCGCGGCGGCTACATGGAACCCAATCCATTCTGGAATGCGTCGACCGAGGCGCCGGCCGCGCGGCTGCGCCAGGACCTCGAAATCCTGCCCCTGCTGGCCGAGCACGGGCTTTGCAAGGCCGGCAAGGACATCAGTATGGCCGGGCCTCTTGGCAGCACACTGATGCTGCTCGAAGCGGCCGGCTGCGGCGCCGCGATCGATCTGGACGCACTGCCGATCCCAGATGAGGTATCGATCGAGCGCTGGCTGCTGACCTTTCCGAGCTACGGCTTCGTGCTTGCGGTCGCCCCCGACAAGGTCAGTCAGGTGCTGGCAAGGTTTTCCGAGCGTGAGCTGAGTGCTGCTGCGATCGGAGAAGTCACGCGTGGATCGAGCGTGGTGATCCGGCGTGGCGACAAGGCAGATGCGGAAAGCTGTGTGCTTTGGGATTTCGATGACGAGCCGTTTACCGGTGCGCGACCAGGCCCCGCCCGGCGTGCCGCAGTCGCAGAGCGTGCGCGATGCCAGTGACGCTGTTTGAAGTGCGCTGGCCCGATGACACGGTCACCACCTGCTATTCGCCATCGACGGTGATCAAGGAGTCCTTGTCCGAAGGCACCACGTACACGCTGGACGATTTCCTGGCGCGTGCCGATGTTTCGCTCAAGCGTGCCTCCGAGCGCGTTGCCGCCAAATACGGCATGGCCTGCAGTCAGGCCATGAGCCAGCTGGTCGCCATTCATGAACGGGCACAAACCTATCAGGCGATCGAAGACCCCAGGGTCGAAGTGATCAGGTTCCTGTAAGGAAAGAGCATGGATTTGACAGAAACTGAAGTGGTCATCGTGGGCGCCGGGCAATCCGGACTATCCATGTCGTACTGCCTGAAACAGCGCGGCATTTCCCATGTCGTGCTCGAGAAAGAACACGCCGTGCACACCTGGCACCACCAGCGCTGGGACTCGTTTTGCCTGGTGACACCCAACTGGCAGTGCGCGCTGCCCGGCTACCCCTATACCGGCGCCGATCCGCATGGCTTCATGGTCAAAGAAGAGATCCTCAAGTATCTCGCCGGCTTCATCGCGCACGTCGACGCGCCGCTCGTCGAAGGGGTCACCGTCGAGCGCATCAAGCCGGTCGCCGACGGCTTTGATGTACGCACCTCCGAAGGCGTCTATCGCGCGCGCCAGGTGGTGGTTGCAAGCGGCGGATACCAGAGCCCAATCGTGCCGCGTTTTGCAGAACGCATCGCGCCGTCAATCCAGCAGATCCATTCGCAGAATTACAAGAATCCAGACCAGATGCAGCCCGGCGCGGTGCTGGTGGTGGGTTCGGGCCAGTCAGGTGCACAGATCGCAGAGGACTTGCATCTGGCCGGCCGGAAGGTCTACCTGGCGGTGGGCGACGCACCGCGCTGCGCGCGCTTCTACCGTGGCCGGGATGTGACTGACTGGCTCGATGAGATGGGCACCTACGATGTTCCGATCGTGGAACATCCGTCTGGCGATGCGGTGCGTGACAACACCAACCATTACCTGACCGGACGCGATGGCGGGCGTGACATCGACCTGCGCCGCTTTGCCAAGGAAGGCATGACCCTGCTCGGGCGGCTCGAGGATCTTGAGGGCACGACGCTCAAGTTTCGCGACAACCTGGCGAAGTGCCTCGATGCGGCAGATGCAACTTACAACCGCATCAATGCCTCGATCGACGCCTACATTGAAAAGCGCGGAATCAGCGCCGAACCGGGATTCGTCTATCAGCCGGTCTGGACCCCCGAAGATACGCCGAGCGAAGTCGATCTGAAAGATAGCGATATCACCAGCATCATCTGGTGCATCGGTTTTCTGCCGGACTTCGGCTTCATCGATGCGCCGGTGTTCAATGGCCGCGGTGTCCCGGGCCACGTGCGCGGCGTGACCAGAGAGCCGGGTCTTTACTTCCTCGGATTGCCGTGGCTGCATACCTGGGGCTCGGGTCGCTTTGCCAGCGTCGCGCGCGAC
>CAZZVZ010000536.1:0-2054 GCA_964657655.1 Gammaproteobacteria bacterium
CAAAATTGCATGTATGAGCGGACCCGCGGTTTTAGACACAGATTCGCAGAGCAGCCTGTCGCGGCTCGGCTGGCTTACCGAGATTGCGCGCTCGCTTGCCGGCCAGCGTGACCTCAACAGCCTGCTTGATGCCATCCTGAGTTTTGCGCGCCAGGCAACCAATGCAGATGGCGGTACTGTCTATCGCGTCAGCGACGACGGGCACAGCCTGTCCTTCGATCTGGTCCAGAATCAGTCGCTTGGCCTGCATCTGGGCGGTGCCTCGGGCACGCCCGCCAATTTTCCCGCGATGGCGCTGTTCGATGAGCATGGCCAGGAGAACCGTCATTCAGTGGTGGCCTTTTGTGCGCTCAGCCGCCGCAGTGTGCGTATCGACGACGCTTACGCTGCAGAAGGCTTCGATTTCCAGGGCGCCAAGCGGTTCGATGCCGCCAACGGCTATCGCTCGCAATCGTTTCTGACGGTGCCCATGGTGGCTGGCGACGACCAGCTGATTGGCGTGCTGCAGCTCATCAATGCCCGTCGCGAGGACGGCAGCACGACGGCATTCACGGAATCCGATCAGCAGTTCATCGAGGCGCTGGCAAGCCAGGCTGCCATTGCGATCGAGAATAAGCTGCTGGTCGACCGCCTGCACGACCTGTTCTTGGCGTTCGTCAATCTCATCAACGTGGCGATCGACGAAAAGTCACCCTATACCGGCGGGCACTGCCAGCGCGTGCCGGCGCTCACGATGATGATTGCCGATGCGGTGAGCGCAACCGACGACGGTCCGCTTGCCTCTTTCAAGATGACCGAACGCGATCGCGCCGAGCTGCTGATGGCAGGGCTGCTGCACGACTGCGGCAAGATCACCACCCCGGTCCACGTGGTCGACAAGTCGACCAAGCTCGAGACCATCTATGATCGTATCGGGCTGCTCGACACGCGCCTGACTGCGCTGCGTCGCGAAGCCGAAATCGCTGCTTTGAAAAGGCAGCTGGCAGGGGAGCCGGCTCAAGAAGTCGAGCAGCAGCTGGCGCGCGATCTCGCAGCACTCGACGATGACCAGGCCTTCTTGCACATGATCAACATCGGCCAGGAACGCATGCCCGATGCGGATGTCGAGCGCGTGCGCAGCATGGCAAAGCGCACCTGGACCGACTCCAAGGGCGCAGCGCAGCCACTGCTCACCGAAAATGAGGTTGAGAACCTGACGGTGCCCTACGGCACGCTGACCGGCAGCGAGCGCACCATCATCAACAATCACATCGTCGCCACCATCAAGATGCTCGAGGCGCTGCCCTGGCCACCACACTTGAGAAATGTGCCCGAATACGCAGGTGGTCATCACGAGCGCATGGACGGCAAGGGCTATCCGCGCGGACTGACGCGCGATCAGATGTCGGTGCAGGCCAGAACCATGGGGATTGCCGACATCTTCGAGGCGCTGACCGCCGCTGATCGGCCCTACAAACCCGGCAAGACGCTCACAGAATCGCTCCAGATCCTCGGACGCATGGCGCAAAGTGGCCATGTCGACCCGGATCTGTTCGATATTTTCGTCAGACGCAAGGTCTACCTTGAGTATGCAGAGCAATATCTGCAACCCAAGCAGATCGATCAGGTCAACGAGGCAGCCATCCCCGGCTATACTCCCTAATCCCGCAAACGGCGGGCTGCGCAGGTTGCTCCCCAGCAGTTGCTGCATTGCCAAGGCGATGCACCCCTAGTTCCTCCATTCGCTTTTTTCCATGCCACTCATCACCCTGACCGGCCTGCAATTGGCCTTCGGCCATGTGGCCCTGCTTGACCATGCTGACCTCAGTATCGAACCCGGCGAACGCGTCGGTCTGATCGGTCGCAACGGTACCGGCAAGTCATCGCTGCTCTCCATCATCGACGGCAGCAAGAGTCCCGACGACGGCAAGGTGGTGCGTGAGCGCGGCCTGGTCTGGTCCCTGGTGCAACAAGAACCCGAGCTGGGAGAACAGCTCACTGTGCTCGAAGCAGTGGCAGAAGGCCTGGCAGAAAACGCTGCGGCGCTGATCGGCTATGAGCACGCACCCCACCGC
>CAZZVZ010000537.1:0-2046 GCA_964657655.1 Gammaproteobacteria bacterium
CCAGCGTAGGCGCTACCGAGCAGGCCGACCGGAAACTGCACGGTGTGGGCGACTTGCCTGACATCTTGCAAATCATCGCTGCCGTCGAGACTGAACCCGAGAACTTCCAGGCCTTCGTGACGGTGACGTTCGTAGAAGCGCGAGAGCAGCGGCAGCTCCTCGCGGCAAGGCTCGCACCAGGTTGCCCAGAACGTCAGGATCACGACTTTTCCTCTGAGGCTTTGCGTATCGATGCGCGCGCCATCGAGCGTCGTCAGCGTCAGGGGCGGTGCTGCAGCACCCACCACAAGGCTTGCTGCCCGAGCAGGTCCGGCGCCTGCAAGCGCCATGCAACCAAGGGCGCGAGCAGACTGCAGCAGGAAGTCGCGTCGCAGCATGCGAGCGGGTCCGGACCAAGGCGTGTGGCTAGAAGGCATAGCTCAAGCCGACGGTTGCCGTCCAGCGCGGGAAAACCTGAAAGCGTTGCAGACGTTCATAGACAGGCAGTTGTACAAAGCCATAGGCAGAAAGACCCTTGACGACAGCAACCGTCGCACCCGGACTGACATAGATCACGTTGCCAGCGGTGTCGACCGTGTCGGCAAGTGCGCCCTGGTCGGGACTCTTATGGGTCATGTTGATTTGCAGTTGTGGCACGAAGTCGGGATTTTCTTCATCGCGCAGGCCAAAACTGACCGTCACCAGATTGCCTGGCCGGAAATCGGCATTGGTCTGATCAAGTTTCTCCGACACCGCCGCCTGAAACTGGCCGTTGATGAAGGCATCGAAATTCTGGCTGACCGGCTGGTAGTAGTAGCTGCCCACGATCAGATCCGTGCTACCGGTCCCGGGGTTGAGGCTGGTGTCGAGGGCACTGCCGCTGGCAGGTCCAGATGAGAACAAGACAGGGTCGCGGCCCACCAGCGCGCCGGTCTGGGTGTTCTGTCCACCATAGTGGCCGGTCGGCAGCTTGATGCCGAACTGCAGGCCCCAGTTGTGGGTCGGCAACAGACCCTGGTAGTCGACCAGGAACTTGATGTCGCCCAGGCCATCGCTGCTCGCGCTGCTCAGATTCGCCTGGTTGATCTCGGCCGGTGTGGCCGCACCATAGGTGCTGTGGCTGCGATCGACGAACGGGACCAGCAGGTCGAAGTTCCAGCTCGGACTCAAGGTGTAGGAAACGCCGAGCGTGGTGTAACGGTTGATGGTCTGATGCTCGATCTCCTGGTCTGCACCAGCACTGTTCTGACGTGCTGCGGCCTGGGGCGAGATTGCATTCGCGCCACTGCGCAACTGATCCTGGTTGATGAAGTCGTATTCGAGATTGATGCGCCAGCCGGGTTCAGCGGAATAGCCCATGGCAGCGTCGCTGCTCAGGCTGCATCCACAGGTGGCACATGCGAATGCATTCGATGAGGGAAAAAGTGCGGCGCCAAGCACGCCGATCGATGCCGCGACGCGCAACGCCGCATCGACAAGTTTGCGATGAATCATGATCGTAATCTCAAGGACAGCATTGCTGTCCGGTTCAAGTCTGATGGGGCCGATCCAGGGACCGGTGGCAGCACCGGCCGATGGCCGGTCTCGATCAGAGCGTGAAGGAGGGCGGCGCTCTTGAGTGACGCAGCTGCCAGGACAAGGCTGGCCGGGGCTCGCCGACAGGCCGTGCGGGTGACAGCAACACCACCCGATCGGCCGCGGGAGGTCGATCGGAGGCAAAGGCGGTGATGGCGATAGCGCCGCCCATGCTTTCGCCGACAACGGCGATGATCGCGTTGGGATGGCGGGCGCGGATGAGCGCGCAGGCCGCGCGGAGATCTTCGGTCATCAAGCCTTCCCCACCCCAGAGACCGCGCTCGCCGCCGCGGCCGAAACCCCTTTGATCGTAGGCGTACGTTGTAATTCCCCGCGCCGCCCAGGCAGGGCCGGCGAGGATGAACGCCTGGGCATAATCATCCATTCCGTGCAGGCCCAAGACCACCGCCCAGGGCTCAGCCGGTCTCCCCTCCGCGTCCATCGCCGGCCAGACGGTCATGGGCAAGCGCGTTCCGTCGAAACTGACCATGG
>CAZZVZ010000538.1:0-2041 GCA_964657655.1 Gammaproteobacteria bacterium
AGTGCAACCTGCCGCTGACCGGCGAGAAGGTGGTCGACATGGTGGTGACCGATCTGGCGGTCTTCACCATCGACAAGCACGGCAAGGACGGCATGGCGCTGATCGAACTCGCCGACGGCGTCACGCTTGACGAAGTCAAGGCGAAGACCGAAGCCGAATTCCGGGTCGCGCTGAAGAATACGTAGGCCTTACAGCATATGGGCGGTTGCGGTCATGATGCCGGAGATACGCGCTGGAAACGCTGACGACGCCGATTTCATCGCCCGCACTGTCCTTTCGGCGCAGCGCGGCCCCTTGCCGCGGGGCTGGTTGGACATTGCGCTCGATCGCAGCGAGCCACAGGTGCTGGATTTCCTGAAAAAGCTCGCGGTCGCCAAACCGCGCTCCTGGTACCACGCCGCGCAATTCTGGATCGCCGAGCTCGATGGCGTGCCGGCTGCGGCGCTCTGCGCCATGCCATCGCGCGAGACGCGCGCGACCATGCGCGAAGCCATTGCGGAGGTGGCCCGGGACGAAGGCATGAGCGAAGCCGATCTCATGGCGATGTTTTCACGCGGCGCCTATGCGCGGCCTTGCTGGATTCAGGGCGGCGAGGAGGACTGGCTGATCGAGCATGTGGCGTCGGCTGCCGCCCACCGCGGTCGCGGAGTGATGCAGGCGCTGATCGCGCATGGACTTTCCGCCGGCAGGGCGGCGGGATTCGCGAACGCCTCGATCACCTTCGTGATCGGCAATGACGCCGCCGAACGCTGCTACACGAGGGCGGGCTTTTCCTTCGCCGAGGAGAAGCGCGATGCCGCATTCGAGGCACTGACGGGCACGCCGGGGTTCCGGCGGTTTGCGCGGACGATCTAGCTTTTCGTTTACGCGGCGCCGGAAATCGCAGCTGCCGCTTGATCCTCTTCGCACCGCGTCATGACCGGCGATGCCGTTTCGCGATCCCGGCAATGACGATTTAGTATTATCGCGCTGACCGGCTCGGTGTTAGCCTTGCACCCGGAAACGCCCCGACGTCTTAAACCCGCTGCATGACGGCGGGAAGTCGGGCATCCCGGGAGCAGACATGGCCGACCTCAGTTTGGGTGCCGAAGGCACCGTTGCGGGTACCGTTCAGGGAAACACTCAAGACAATTTGCAAGGCCTGCGCGACGCGGCCCAGGCCGAGACTCAAAGCTGGCTCGTTGCGATCGAACAATCACCCCTGACCGCGCGCTATTACCTGACCATCGCCCTGATGGTGATGCAGGAGATGTTCGAGTTCTACGACTTCTTCCTGGTGGGCTATCTGGTCTCCGTGCTGGCGCCGAACTGGCACCTGACCTACGGCCAGAGCGCGGTGATGCTGCTGTCCTCAGGTGTCGGCGCCATCGTCGGCTCGCTGGTCGGCGGCCAGATCGCCGATCGTGTCGGCCGCAAGAAGATGATCTGGGGTGGCGGGTTGATCTTTTCATTCGGCGCCGCGGGTTGCGCGCTGATTCCCGACGGCGCCTGGATTTTGTTTTCGCTGTTACGTTTTGTCGTCGGCTTCGGCATGACAGCCGCGGTCAGCGCGCAAAGTCCATTGATCGTGGAGATCACGCCGACCCGCTTCCGGACTTTCATTTCAAGTCTGATGGTGGCGCCGGTGGCGCTGGGCACGTTGTTCGCGGCGATCATCGCGGCCAACTTGCTGCCGGTGATCGGCTGGCGCGGCGTTGCCGCGACCGGCGCATTGCCGATCATCACGTCGCTGCTGATCGCGTGGGTCGCACCGGAATCAGTGCGTTGGCTGTTGTCGCGGGGCCGCAATGCCGACGCGCGGCGCGAGGCGGCGAAGATCCTCGGCGTGCCGGCCGACAGCATCACCTTGCCAAACGCCAGGCAGAATTCCTCGGCGAAACCATCGCTGTCGGAACTGTTGCAAAACCAGACGCGGTTCTGGTGGGTCGTGGTGATCTGGATCGGCGTTTCGACGGGTACCTACGGCGTCTCGCTGTGGGGGCCGACCATCCTGTCGCAACTGCTCAAGATCACGCCGCACGATGCCGCGCATTATTTCGTG
>CAZZVZ010000539.1:0-2036 GCA_964657655.1 Gammaproteobacteria bacterium
GCGTGCACGCCGCGCTCGCGACAGCCTTTACCGTCGGCGATCAAGCGCGGCACCTTGCGCTCAGGCTCTTTGCGCTGCCACGACCTTCAATTCGACCAGCAGGTCGGGATATGCCAGGCGGGCTTCGAAAGAGGCACGCGGCGGCGCGTGACCCTGCACCACCCACTCATCCCAGGCGCGGTTCATGTCATCAAACTGACTCATGTCAGACACAAGGACCAGGGCCGAGAGAATCAGGCTCTTGTCGCTGCCGGCTTCTTCCAGCAGACGATCGACGTGACCCAGCACTTCGCGCGTTTGGTGATACATGTCCTGTGTCATGTCTTCGGCAATCTGGCCTGCCAGATACACCACGCCATTGTGAATCGCGGTTTCCGAAAGACGCGCGCCGACGTGCAGGCGCTTGACGCTAGCGTCGCTGGCCCCGCTCATGCGGCACCATCGGCGAGCAGGAAGCGGCGCGCGATGGCAATCTGCTCGGGCGTGACAAAGGTCGGTGCGTGCCCGGCCCGCTCGATGGTGACAAGCTCCGCACGAGGTCCGCGCTGGGCCATCTCGTGGTGGGTCTCGACCGTCAACAGGTCTGAGCTGATGCCGCGTACTGACAGCACCGGACAGGTGATCTTGTCGTAGACATCCCACAGCACCACGTCTGCGACCTTGGCGCCATTGCTCTGGCGAAAAACATCGCCCAAGGCCGGGTCGTAATGCAGCCTGACGCCGCCGTTCTTCTGATCGGGACGGATCACATCTTCAGTCAGCTTGGTCCACTGTTGGTCGGTGTGTTCACCAAACGAGGCTGCCACCGTGCTGATGTACTTCTTGGCATCCTCGAAAGAATCGAAATGCATGCTGTGGCCGACGTAGCTGCCGATGCGCTCGAGCGCAGCCGCACTGATCAGCGCACCAACATCATTGAGCACCATGCGCTTGATCGGGTTATTGGCAATGCTGGCGAGCACCATGCCGATAATGCCGCCCATCGAGGTGCCAAACCAGTGCACCGTGTCGGCATCAAGGCGTGCCAGCAGCGTGACCATGTCCGAGACATAGATCGGGGTTTGATAGTAGGCAGGATTGCTGAGCCAGTCGGAATAGCCGCGGCCCGCGACGTCGGGGCAGACCACGCGGTAATGATCCGACATGGCCTCAGCCAGTTCATCGAAGTCGGCGCCGACACGTGTCAAGCCATGCACGCACACCAGCACTTTCTTGTTCTGTGGATCGCCCCATTCGGTGTAGGCCATGCGATGCAGACCAGCAGGTGTAATGCATTGTACGAACAGGCGACGCGGGGTAGCGCTCAAGAAAGTCTCCGATTGTGAGATGAAGGGTCCGGCCTGACCGACCAGCCACTGGGATCACGCCATTCTAGCCAAAGCACAGGCGCGCCCGGCAGACCCTCCAAAGGAGACCTAGTCAGTCGCGCATCTCGCCTGCAGCCTGCAGAACATGGCATCGACGGCGCGCGCTGCAGCGCGGGGCCGCTCGAGCGGAAACAGATGGCTGCCGTCGACCCATTGTAGATGCGGCCCGACCAGCGTCTGCGCGGCTGCAAGGCCCACCAGACGTGTTTCAGCCGAACGCGTGCCCGCAAGAAATCCGATCGGCACGCTGCTGCCGCGGCGCATGCGACGTGCCAGAGTATGTGGAATGGTTCGATAGATGCGCGCTTCGATGGCGGCATCAAAGGAAAGTCTGAGCGGCAGCAAAGGATCGGCCGGACGGCCCAGGTAATCAGTCAGGACCTCGTCGTCGAGATTGGCGAACACCTGCTTGCTGCGAAAATGGCTGCGCGCGGCATCAAGGGAATCGAATTCGACCCGACGCCTGAGCGTCGCTGCAGCCGGCGAAAAACGTGCATCGCGGCCAGAGCGCTTGAGCAGGCGAAACATCAGGGCGCGCCAGCCGGCCAGAACCGGCGCATCGAGGATCACCGCCGCCGTGACGAGCTCGGGCCGCGCCAGGGCGACGGCAATCGACAGCAGGCCGCCCAGAGAGTGCCCGAGCAGGTACACCGGCTGATGGTGGGCTTC
>CAZZVZ010000540.1:0-2018 GCA_964657655.1 Gammaproteobacteria bacterium
CTGCGGATGATGTCGGATATCGTGCCGGCGATGCTGGCCTCGATCGACGGCCAGCGTGGCCAACTCTTGCTGCCAGCCTACGCGAGCGAGCAGCTGTCAAGCGGTCAATGCTTTGTAGCCATGCACTGGGGCCGCAGCATGCTCAATAGCGCAGGCGTCAATCTTCTCATGCCCGCGCTCTACGACAGCTACTCCAAGCAGCCAGAACTCAAGCACGCCGTGGTGCAGGTCAGTGCTGCGCGACTGCCCTATCAAATGGTCATGATGCGAACCGGGGCGGATCCCGCACAGGCCACCATCATGACGATGCGCATCTCCCAGCAGCTCACGCCGATACTGGATCGGTTCGCATTTGCCTCGCTCACGACGCTCGGTCGCGATCGCCCGACACTGATATTGCGCATTGGCCATCACGAAGCAGTCGCCGAATCGATGCAGCAATCGCTGGATGAGCTGTTCGGCCTTGGGCTCGACGGCGTCATGCGTTACCGCGATCGTCAAGGCGCAGTCGAGAAGAAGGCTTTGATTGCAGACGATCGTCTGCTGGCCCTCAAACTGGCCGGTGAAACCAGGGCCATGTACTGGCTGCGCGACCTGATGGTCGACGACCGGCCGGTGGGGGACTTGCGTCGCAAACTGTTTGCCCCGCTCGATCATCTGCCGGCCGGCAGCGCGGGACGCGGCAGGGTTGTGTGCAACTGTCTTGACGTGTCACTTTTCGAGATCGAGACGGTGCTGGCAGAGGGTGCAGACCTGGAGGGTCTGCAGCAGCGCCTGAGCTGCGGCACCTCGTGCGGCTCGTGCCTGCCCGAACTGCGCGCGTGCGTAGCGCGCAGCCAGGCGGCTCACACAAGCTTGCTGGCCGCCTAAGTTCGAAGCGACGCCGTTCCTGAATGGTGCAATGCACGCGCCGAACACGCCTGACGGCGAATGCGCTTCCAGACGCACCTTGATTGATGGTCTGATACACCCGCTCACAAAATCGTGTCAGCAGCGTGGCCGCGACATTCGTTAGAGACTTGTCTGGCACCGGATTTGCGAACATGCAAATCTCAGCGGCGAATGCTTTATACAGAAGTCATAAAGAAATCCGCGAGTTGCAAGAAATTCGGAAGGGGTCGGGAACTTGCCGGGAGCGAATGACCCGAAGCAAGGTACACTTTTGAACAACTTTTAAAACGAGACGCGAGAACGTTCGCGCTAAAAAAACCATGAAACGTCTACTGATCGCTGCTGCAATTTCCGCAATTTCGTTGACTGCCTGCGATAAGCAGGCACCTACTGCCGCTGATAACACCAGTACCACCAGCGCTCTGCCGCCAGACGCAGCGCCTGCTGCTGCGCCTGTTGCAGCACCCGCGGCTGCTCCGGTGGCCGCGGCGCCTGCCCCGGCAGCCCAGTACGCGCCCGCTCCCGCGCCAGCCTATGCCTCGGCGCCAGCTCCCGCGCCCTACGTGGCACAGAACGACAACTACGACGACAGCAACTATGCCCCGCAGGATCAGGATGTGGTCAGCGTGGTGCAGGAGCAGCCAGAAAGCGAACCCGCGCCTGTCGCAGTCGGCTGGGCGCCGCCGCCGATGCTGGTCGACGCACCGCCACCGACACCTGGACCTGACTATCAGTGGACCGGCGGCTACTGGGCCTGGCAAGGTAACTGGGTGTGGGTCCAGGGTCACTGGAATCGCCCTCCCCGTCCGGGATATGGCTGGCAACAACCCTACTACGAGAACCGCGACGGTCGCGTGATCTTCGTCGACGGTTACTGGCGTGCGCCGCAACAGCAGTTCGTGCCGCCAGCAGAAGGCCTGACGATTGCGCTTGCAGCGGTGGCCATCGGCGTGCTCGAAGGACCGCGCCCGATTGGTCCATCAGGCCCGTTCATCCCGCCGCCTCCCGGTTCGCGCTTTGGTCTCATCGTGCCTGCGCCGATTGGGACCTTCCCAGGTGTGGTGACCGGTGCGCCGCCAATTATCAACCAGGGGATGCGCGTCACCAATGTGACCAACGTCACGAAC
>CAZZVZ010000541.1:0-2007 GCA_964657655.1 Gammaproteobacteria bacterium
GCGTGCCCACCGTGCTCGTCGACGATTTTCGACAGCACCTGGCTGGAGCCGGTTTGCGTGACACGCTGTACCACAGCCAGAAAGCGGCGCCGGTTGGTACCGCGATTGATGTTTGCCGCCGCGAGACGCGCACAAAGCCCTGACAGCACTTCGAGCACCTGCAGCAGATGCGCTGCGTCTTCGGTGCTGAGCACGCGCACCACGGCACCGCGGTGACGGGTGAGTTCGACCACCCCTTGCGCACCGAGAATGCGCAGTGCCTCGCGCACAGTACTGCGCCCGACGTTGAAGTCGCGCGTCAGGTCGGCCTCGACGAGGCGCTGGCCGATCGAGATCTGGCGCGTCAGGATCTTCTTGGCAATCGCGCCTGCGATCAGGTCGGGCGTGCTCTGATCGTTCAGCTGGTCAGCCGGCTCTGCCTTTTTCCTGGTCGACGGAACGGCTGCCATGTCAGCTCAGCCTAGCCGACCAGCGCCGGTGCATTGAGATACTTGGCCAGCTCGAGCTTGCCGATCTGGTTGCGGTGCACCTCGTCTGGCCCATCGGCGAGTCTGAGCAGCCGCGCTGTGGCATAGGCCGAGGCCAGACCGAAATCATTGTTGGTGCCGCCACCCCCGAACGCCTGGATGGCCCAGTCGATGACACGGCAAGCCATGTTCGGCGCCGCCACTTTGATCATGGCGATCTCGGCCTTGGCAACCTTGTTGCCCACCGTATCCATCATGTAGGCTGCCTTGAGCGTGAGTAGCCGGGCCTGCTCGATGTCGATGCGCGCCTCGGCGATACGTTCGATGGTCACGCCTTGCGACGAGATCGGCTTGCCGAAGGCAACCCGCCCCATGGTGCGGCGACACATCAATTCCAGCATCCGCTCAGCCAGGCCAACCAGCCGCATGCAATGGTGGATGCGGCCGGGCCCCAGTCTTCCCTGTGCGATCTCGAAGCCTCGGCCCTCGCCCAGCAGGATGTTCTCGAGCGGCACGCGCACATGGTCGAAGATCACCTCGGAGGCTCTGTCGGGCATGCCGTAAAAGCCGAACACCGGCAGCGAGCGCAGCACCTTGACCCCAGGTGCATCCATCGGCACCAGCACCATCGACTGCTGCTGATGGCGGTTCTCGTTGGTCGGATCGGTCTTGCCCATGAAGATGCTGATCTTGCAGCGCGGATCAGTGGCGCCGGTGGTGTACCACTTGTGCCCGGTGATGACATACTCGTTGCCATCGCGAACGATGGACGATTCGATGTTGGTGGCATCGCTCGATGCCACGGCAGGTTCGGTCATGGCAAAGCAGGACCGGATCTCACCGGCCAGGAGTGGCTTCAGCCAGCGTTCCTGATGTTCTGCAGTGCCGTACTTGGACAGCACCTCCATGTTGCCGGTGTCCGGCGCCGAACAGTTGAACACCTCGGGTGCCAGATGCGAGCGCCCCATGATTTCGCAAAGCGGCGCGTACTCGAGGTTGCTCAGCTTGAGATCGCAGTGCGTCGGCGAGAACAGGTTCCACAGGCCGGCCGCGCGCGCGATGGGTTTGAGTTCCTCGACCACCGGCTGCACCTTCCACGGTCCGAACGATTCGGACTCGGACATGTAGCGCTTCTCATTGGGATAGATGTGCTGGTCCATGAACGCCAGCAGGCGTTCGCGCAGCTCGTTGACCCGATCCGAGTAGTCAAAGTTCATCGCAACAGCTCCTTTGTGCAGCCTGTAATATACTTTATTGTCCGACAGATTGTCTGACAATCGTAACTGAGGAATGACGTGAACAACAACGACACCACGGCTCAATCGGCGCTCGCCTACATCGCGCATGCCGAACAGCTTTGCATGAGCGCACCCTCAGACACGGGCTCAAGAAAGATCGAGCGGGTCGGCGTGATCGGTCTTGGCACCATGGGTATTGGAATTTCCACTGCCCTGTTGTGTGCAGATATCCCGGTGGTGGCGATCGAGACGTCCCAGAGTGCGGCAGATCGCGGCATGTCGAGCGTGCAGAAAAATCTAGA
>CAZZVZ010000542.1:0-2004 GCA_964657655.1 Gammaproteobacteria bacterium
CCGCCGGTGAGAAGATCCGCGTCGCGGTCACCGTCCACTTCCTCAACGAGGGCAACCTCGACGTCGCAGGTGTGCGCCCCGAGATTCGCTGGCTGACCGCCGAGCAGAGCAATTCGTCGCTGATCGTGGGTCAGACCTCGGTGTTGAAACTGGTCAGGCGCCTGACCCCTGGCATTCACCCCGAAGCCGAGATGACGCGCTATCTGACGCGCGCAGGCTATGAGAACACCGCGACGCTGCAAGGCGAAGTGGTGCGCATCGACCAGCAGGGCATTCCCTACACGCTCATGATCCTGCAGCGCTACGTGGCCAATCAGGGCGATGCCTGGAGCTGGACACTCGACTTCCTGAGGCGTTCGGTCGACGATGCCCTGCTGATCGGTGAGACCAGCAACAGCTTCGATGGCGAACTGCTCGGTTATCTGCCGCTCGCGCGCGCCATCGGCACGCGCCTTGGAGAACTGCACGCCACGCTGTCACGGCCCAGCGACGATGCGGCATTCGCACCGGTCACGGCGGGCCATGAGGAGACCCTCGCATTCGCCGCCTTCGCCAAGGACGCCTTGCGTCAGGCACTGCCGCTGATTGCAGCCGCGCACCAGTGGGGCACCAAGGACGAGGAAAGCGCGGCGCAGCTGGTGACGGCGCATCAGGACCAGTTGCTCGCGACAATCGACCAGCTTGCCGCCAAGGCGGATGGCTCGCTCTTGACGCGCATTCATGGCGACCTTCACCTGGGCCAGATCCTGGTCGCACAAAACGACGCGTTCCTGATCGACTTCGAAGGTGAACCGGTGCGTTCGCTCGACGAGCGCCGTGCCAAGAGCTCGCCGCTGCGCGATGTGGCCGGGGTGCTGCGCTCGTTCGACTATGCCGCAGCGACCCTGCGGCGCACCAGCGTCGACGTGACACCCGATACCAATGTCAACGCGATGCGGCGCGAGAATCTTCTGAAGCGCTTCCTGGAGCAGGCGCAAGCCAGTTTCCTTGACGGTTACCGCCAGGTGGCGCGCAACGCCGAATACCCATGGGTCAGTAGCGAAGCCGAAAGCGCGCTGCTCGATCTGTTCCTGATCAGCAAGGCAAGCTATGAAGTGGCCTACGAGGCAGCCAACCGGCCCGACTGGCTGGGCCTTCCCGTGTCGGGCCTGGCGCGCCTGACCGAGCGCCTGCTGGGCCTTGCAGCACCCGCTAAGAACGATCAACCGGACGTAGACGATGAAAATGATGGAACCCCGAATGGCGGCTGAACCCGAGCACGCCTATCCGAATCGCGACGAGGTTTTCGCCCTGTGCGACGGCCGCCACGGCGATCCGTTTGCAATCCTCGGCCCGCACCGCGCCGAACTGGTCGATGGCAGCGGATCACAACGCGTGGTGCGCTTTCTGGCGCACTTCGCCGACGCCGCCGAGCTGCTGCTCGAAGACGGTACGCGCGTGCCGATGCAGCGCCTCTATGACAACGCCCTGTTTGAAGGCCTTCTGCCCGACAGCGCAGTGCGCTACCAGATTGCTGTGGGCTGGCCGGGCGGCTTTGAGCAGATCGTGGAGGATCCCTACCGCTTCGGTCCGGTCCTCGATGACTTCGAACTGCATCTGCTGGCTGAAGGCCGGCATCGCGAACTGACCAGTGCGCTCGGCGCCAACGTCACTGAGATGGACGGCGTCAAGGGCGTCAGTTTTGCCGTCTGGGCCCCGAACGCACGGCGCGTCTCGGTGGTCGGCGACTTCAATGGCTGGGATGGCCGGCGCACCCCGATGCGGCTGCGCCACTATGCCGGCACCTGGGAGATCTTCGTGCCGGGGCTTACAGCCGGCACGCGCTACAAGTACGAACTGGTGGCAGCAGACGGCAGCATTCCGGCACAAAAGGCCGACCCGGTGGCACGCGCCACCGAGCCGCCGCCCGCTACCGCGTCGGTCGTGGCAGCCCCACCGGAGTACCCCTTCACCGACCAGGCGTGGATGAAGGGCGGCAGCTACTTGGTGTCGCGCCGTATCCGG
>CAZZVZ010000543.1:0-2001 GCA_964657655.1 Gammaproteobacteria bacterium
CTCAGGCTCGCTGCGGATCTCATTTGCCATCCGCGCTGGTCGATCAGCCAGGCACTGGGCGCCACACTGCGCATGGAAAATCTGGCGCCAGGCAACAGCGCATCGCCGGCGCTGCAGGCGGCCCTGCTGTCGCGCGGCATGGATCGCAGCCTCGACTGGCATGCACTCGATTGGCTGCGCCGGCTGTGGGATGGTCCGCTGCTGCTCAAGGGCATCCTGCATCCCGACGATGCCAGGCGGGCCTGGGAACACGGCGTCGACGGGGTCATCGTCTCGAACCACGGTGGCCGTCAACTCGATGCCGCGCCGTCCAGCATCAGTGCCTTGCCCGCGGTGGTCGATGCCATCGGGGGTCGCCTGGCAGTCCTCCTTGACAGCGGCATACGGCGAGGCAGCGACGTGGCCCGGGCGCTCGCGCTCGGCGCGTCTGCGGTGCTGCTGGGGCGCGCCCCACTGTTCGGACTCGCAGTCGCGGGCGAAGCCGGCGCCAGCGCAGTGCTGCACGAACTGGCCGATGAGTACCAGCGCACGCTGTTGCTGATCGGCGCGACCAGCGCGACGTCACTGCCCGAGCGGCTACGACGCTCGGGCTAGGAGCAGCGCGCCCGATGGCACCGGGTGATCTCGATTAAATCGAGAAAAGTAACGCAACGCCATGTTTATAAAGAGGTATAGCCGAAAACTGCCGAGACTTGGCTTGTGTGGCGGCTCCGCACGGGTGCAGAGCGCGGCGAAGGTCTCGGCGAAAGCCCTTAAACACGCATAAATCGATGAATAATCAACTACCTGTCTATGAATAGTGATAATTTACTCGAAGTTTGCGCTGGCATCACCGCGTGCCAAATACGACGCTTTGTACCGCGACCAGTCCTGTTGAAGCGCCCGGTTCATCCAGCGTCGTCAAGCTTCGGCTTGGACCCGCTTCTCGAAGCTTTCAAGAATGGCGCTCCAGCCGTTTGGTGAATCAACCGCCTGCTGCAGCTTCTGCCACCCGGCGCCGTGGCGTTCGAGATAGCGGTGGGCGAAATCAACCCGCGTCTCACCGGGAGCGAGCTCGGTAAAGCGCAGCTCGACTTCTGAGGCATGCTGCGGATCCGGATCGAACGTGAACTCGGTGCTCAGATGCCAGGCGAGTCGCAACAGATGTGGAGGCTCGAACGTCAACACATAGCCCCAGGGGCAGGCATTGTCATCCGCATCGACTTCGTACCAGCGCCCGCCTGGATGCGGCTCGATGCGGATATCCTTGAATGGCGCACTGCCGATGTGGTGATCGGCCGGCCACCAGCGGCCCATCTGACCGGTGAACACATCAAAGGCGTGAGCGACGCTGCAGCGTAAGGTCAGCGACTTATGAACGGCGCCTGAGGGCATGCGGCTTCCTGGCAGGTTGTTTGGGTGAATTCTTTGAGCCCGGCTGTGCTGCAACTGTCTTGCCTGGCGCAGCCTCTGGCAGCTCGGGCATGGCTTGTGGTGCGCTGTCCTCGGCCAACTGCTTGAATCCCGCCAGCACGGAACTCCAGAGCTCATCGAAATGCAGCTTCAGCGCTGCAATCCCCCGGGCATCGATCTGGTAGACACGCTGCGTCCCGTCGGCGTGATCGGTCACCAGACCAGCAGTCTTGAGCACTTTTAGATGCTGAGAGATGGCGGGCCGACTGATCGGAAAGCCGCGCGCCAGGTCGCTGACGGCACGCGGTCGCTCCGACAGGTTCTGCAGAATCGCGAGGCGCGTCGGGTCGCTCAAGGCCTGCAGCGCGTGGTTCAGGTAGGCATTCATTTAACCGTAAGCCTATGCTTACCAAAGCGTAGCGTCAAGGCGCACTTGATGCCGGCCTGTGCAGACCCTTGAGAAAAGCGCCGGCCAGCCGATAACAACAGCGAGGCCGCGTGTCGGCAATGTCGTTACAGCAACACGCGGCAAGATTGCTGGCAACACTGCGGCGTCGCGCCACCTACAGCGACAATCATTGACATTCGATGCTTCTTTTCACCGCAATA
>CAZZVZ010000544.1:0-1998 GCA_964657655.1 Gammaproteobacteria bacterium
AGATCTTCCAGCGCCTCTACTTTTCCATGGTCAACGAGGCCGCCCGGATTCTCGAGGAGGGCATTGCCAGCCGCACCAGTGATGTCGACGTGGTCTGGGCACTGGGCTATGGATTTCCGAAGGACCGTGGCGGCCCGCTCTACATGGCCGACCAGATCGGTCTGGTCTCGATCGTCCAGGCGCTTGATCACTTTGGCGCGACGCGAGGCAACGCGTTTGGCTACTGGGATGTTTCAGCACTGCTTAGAAGACTTGCTGAGGAGCATCGGTCCTTCGCCGAATTCGATGAGGAGAAGTCCGCATGAAGGCTGTGTTGCCCGAGCGCAAAGGCGACTGGTGGCACGCTTTCGGCCTGCCGCCACAGCAGCACGAAGCGCACTTTGCTGATCGCGTGGTTCGCTGCTTTAAAGACTATCCCGACGATACCTATCAACTGCTGGAACACTCCGCAACTGTGGGCCCGGATCGCATCGCGCTGATCTACAAGGGCAAGCGCTGGAGCTACCGGCAATTGCAACAGCAGGTCGAACAGCTCGCGTCGGGATTGTCGGCGCGCGGCATCAAGGCGGGCGACCGCGTCATCCTGTTCCTGGGCAACCGGCCCGAATTCATCGTCGCCTTCTTCGCGCTGCAGCGTCTGTACGCGATCCCCACGCCGATTGGCATCAGAGAGCAGCGCGATGGGCTGACATGGATGGCCAACCAGTGCCAGGCAGCCGGGATCGTCTATGAGTCGCGCTTCGCAGACCGGATTCCACAACCAGGCGACGCGCCGGCATTGCGCACCAGTCTCGATGTCGACACGGAGGATTTCAAGTTGCTGGCGGGCGCTGCCATCTTGCCCCGCGCTCCAGCACCCGGCTCGGCAGGGAACAGTGCGGGCAAGGCAATGGAATCGACGGCCTGCATCCTGTACACCTCTGGCACCACGGGCAGACCCAAGGGCGCGATGCTGACGCACCTGAACATTGCCCATTCGGTGATGCATTACAAATACTGTCTTCAATTGTCTGAAGCAGACTGTGGCGTGCTGGTGGTCCCGGCCAGCCACGTGACGGGACTGATCGCCCTGATGCTGACCATGGCCTATGTTGGCGGCCGGCTGCTGCTGGTCGACGAGTTCAAGGCCGCGTCGTTTCTGAGCGAGGCCGCGGCAGAGCAGGTGAGTTATTCGGTGATGGTGCCAGCCATGTACAAGCTCTGCCTGATGCAGCCCGACTTTTTATCCCACGATCTCTCCAGCTGGCGCGTCGGCGTCTACGGCGGTGCGCCGATGCCCGAAGACACCATCCAAAAACTGGCCGCCCATCTTCCCTCGATGATGCCGCTCAATGCCTACGGCGCGACCGAGACCACCTCGCCTGTCACCATCATGCCGCTCGGGCTCGGTCAGCAGCATGCAGATTCTGTGGGCGTGGTTGTTCCCTGCGGCGATGTTCGGGTGATGGACGATGAGGGCCGTGAGCTCAAGGCTGGCGAGCCAGGCGAGCTCTGGATCAGCGGACCGATGGTGGTGGCCGGCTACTGGGACAACCCGGAAGCCACCCGCAAAGAATTTACCGGGGGCTACTGGCACTCGGGCGACATCGGCGTGATCGATGCGGCCGGGTTCGTCAAGGTCCAGGACCGCAAGAAGGACATGCTCAATCGCGGCGGCTTCAAGATCTACTCCGTTGAAGTCGAGAACGTTCTGGTCGGTTACCCGGGCGTGGTGGAAGCTGCAGTGCTGGGTCGCCCGTGTCCGGTGCTGGGCGAGCGGGTGCACGCCTTCATCCACCTGCGCGAGAACCAGAGCATCGATCTGGATGCCGTGCGCGAATACTGCGCTCGGCTGTTGTCGGACTACAAGGTGCCCGAGAGCTTCACCATCAGCGCTGCGCCACTGCCCCGCAACGCCAACGGCAAGCTCTTGAAACGCCTGATGCGCGAGCAGCTGCCGCCGCTCGACTAGCGACTCAGATTTCGGCCGCGGCCTGGATCAGCTGTTCGCGCAGCCAC
>CAZZVZ010000545.1:0-1990 GCA_964657655.1 Gammaproteobacteria bacterium
CTTGCAGGTGTTGGATTACGTTTTGCGGTCGAGGTGCTCGACGTACGTGCGGCCACCGAAGACGAAATCGAGCATGAGCACGCGCACGGCGCGCACGGCCATGACCATGATCACGATCATGACCATGGACATGACGATGAAGGAACGCCCGGTGGCTCCCTGCATTGACACCAGGTGACGGGCCGCGCCGGCTCCCTGCCGATTGTGTAACGGCGCGTGTCCGCAGGTGCGGCCGGCGCGCCCGGTAACCGGCCTTCGTGCAGGTTGCCAACGACACGTTTGGACCAAAAGCGTTACACCCTGATACCACTACAGAGCGGCGAACAGCGTTGAATGGAGGTGCCCGCAAACATCGGGATCTTCAGGAGAATCAACGTGAAAAAAATCATCGCCGCCGTCATTGTTTTATCCAGCCTGGCCGGCTGCGTCGCCTATCCGGCACCGTATTACGGTCGCGCCTATTACGGTCCTCCGCCTGCTGCAGTGGTGGTCGCGCCGCGCCCCTACTATTGGGGTCGGTACTAGTCGCTGACCTTGTGCTTGCGGCCGCGCGCATCTGCACGGCGGGCGCCTGGCAGCGAACTCAGACCGCGCTAAAACGCGAGCCGGTCGGCGACGGTCGCGCTTGCGTCATGTAGCGCGGTACCATGCATGGTCAGACCGCGATCCGATGCGGCGACCATTCATGGAGACGAGCGATGAAGCGTTTTCTGAGCGCGCTTGCGGGCCTGCTGCTGGCACTTATGTCGTGCAACGCAGCCGACGCCCAGTCAGTTTCGCCGGCCGCTTCAGCGCTCGATACCATTCTCGCGCGCGGCGTGCTGCGTGTTTGTACCAGTGGTGATTACCGGCCTTTCACGTTCACGAGCGATGGCCACAGCTACGAGGGCGCCGACGTCGACATGGCAAACGCTCTGGCAGCGACGCTGGGCGTTGGCGTCGAGTTCGAAAGGACGGCCTGGCGCGACCTGGTCGGCAGCATGCAGGCCGGCCGCTGCGACATCGCGATGGGTGGCATATCAGTCAGCCTGGAACGTATGCGCGGTGCCAGCTACAGTGAGCCTTACCTGAGCGATGGCAAGACTGCCATTTCGTCTTGCTCCATTTCGGCCCGCTTTACCGGGCTTGACCAGATCGATCAGCCGGGAGTGCGCGTCATCGCCAATCTTGGCGGCACCAACCAGCGTTTCGTGGAAGCTCACATCAAGCACGCCAGCGTCACCATCTTCCCCGATAACGCCACAGTGTTCGATGAAATCGTGGCGGGCCGGGCAGATGTCATGATCACCGACGGCAGTGAAGTGCGCCTGCAGGTCAAGCGTCACCCCGGCGTGCTGTGTCCGGTGGCCGCCAAGGAAGCCTTCTCCTTTGGCGAAAAAGCCTACCTGCTGCCGCGCGGTGATGCCGTGTGGCGAGACTATGTCAACCAGTGGCTGCACATCGTCAAGCAAGACGGCAGCGCGGCGGCAGTGGCGCGGCGCTGGCTCGAATAGTCCGGCGGAGCGACTCGAGCGCCGCTCGTCCAGCGACTGAGCTGGCCTTTGGTTGCTGCGCAAAAAAGCAGAGTGCGAATCCGCTAAAGTAGCCCACTGAAAGGCCCTGGCCGCGCTGTCGCGTAGCGGGCCGGCAATTCTTGGGTCAGGAGCGGATGAGCGATCGCAGTCTTAGGATGGATCTCGCGCAGGAAACTGACGGCATTCCGATGCCGGCGCGTATTTTTGCGCTGCTGCCCCTGGGGCTTGGCATCACCTTGGCGGTGCTCGACAGCGCCATTGCCAATGTGGCGTTGCCGGCGATTGCACGCCAGTTTCACGAAACCGCGGCCGAATCGATCTGGGTGGTAAGCGCCTATCAGCTGGCAGTCACGGTGGTGCTGCTGCCATTCGCATCGCTGGGCGACCTGATCGGCTATCGACGCGTCTATCTGGTGGGGCTGGTGGTGTTCACGCTGTCATCGCTTGGCTGTGCCATGTCCCACAGTCTGCTGCAG
>CAZZVZ010000546.1:0-1988 GCA_964657655.1 Gammaproteobacteria bacterium
ACGTCATGCGCCTGGGGAAGCGGCTTCTTCTCGCGGTGATGGAAGAAATAGCGGCCCGATACGCGCGCTGCGGCGTCGCTGCTGGTGGCGAGCCAGACCTGCGTCCGTGGACCTTCACGCAGATCATCAGGTGCCCCGGCGCCGCCCATCTTGGTGGCGACCCAGCCCGGTTCGAGCGCATTGCTGAGCACCGACGGCCAGTAGCGCGCCACGCCAAAGGCGATCAGCACGTCGTGCAGTTTGCTGTCTGAGTAGGCGGCTGTGCCCTGCCAGCGGCGCTTGGTCCAGGTCAGGTCCTCAAGACTGGTATCGCCGCTGGTATGCAGGCCGGAGCTCAGGTACACAAGACGCTCGGGCGGCTCGATCAGTGCGGTCAGCATGTAGGGTGCGAGCGTATTGACGGCCAGCACGTGCGGCAGGCCATCGACGGTCTCGATGCGCCTCGCCTCACGGTATCCGACGCCCACGTTATGGATCACGGCGTCCATGCGGCCCAGCTTGTTGACCTGTTCGGCCACCGACAGCACGTCACGGCGCACACTCAGATCGCCGTAAACGCCAGTGGCTGCCGCAGCTGGCGTGCTGGCTGTGGCGGCTGCAACAGCCTGTTCCAGGCGCTTGGCACTGCGCGCGTGCAGCACCACCTCGTGACCGGAGGCAAGCAGCAGCTGCGCTGCCATCAGACCAAGGCCGTCGGCCGAGCCGGTAACGAAAATGCGCATTGACCAACTCCCCGGCGTGCGCACCGAAGGGTTCGGCGCATAGGCAGAATTTACCCGAGCGCCAGGAGGCCCGGCAAATCAGCGCTATTGGCTCGCCATCTGCGCCCAGGCAGCGGCTTCGACCTGCAGGCGCATGAAATCCATGCCATTGACGCCGCGCAGTTCGGACAGCAGCTCGATCACCCGCATGTCATGGTTCTGCTCGACCGCCTCGCACAGCAGCACCATGCGGCCAAGAATGCCTTCACGCCTGAGCAGCGCCGCTTCGAGTTCGGGGCCCAGACCGAGTTGCTGGCACACATCCTCGAGCGAGCCGGCGATGATTGGCTCGATCAGCGACAGCATGCCCGCCAGATAGGCGCAGTCCTGCTCAGCCAGACTGGCGTCGGGGTGATGGCGCACCAGGTCCTCGATCAGTCGGCCACGCGCGGCGGCCATCATCATGAGTGGGTTGGTCACATGCTTGCTGCCCGGCCGGGCGTAGGCCATCATCTGCACGATGCGGCTCAGACGCTCCTGGCCGATCAGCATCAGCGCCTCTTTCAGGGAGCTGACCTTCTTGCGCAGTCCGTTGGCGCCGGAATTGGTGGCCCTGAGCACGCCAAGTGTCACGTTCGGCAGGCGCTTCATGACTTCGGCGATTTCGCGCGGATCGCTATCGTTCAGTGTCATGCGCAACAGGTTGAGCAGGTCGGCCTGCTGCGGTGAAGCCGCCTGCTTGCTCTGCATGATCTGCGGCTTGGCGAAAAAATAGCCCTGAAACAGGTGAAAGCCAAGCTCGCGCGTCATCTGAAACACTTCGCGTGTCTCGACTTTCTCGGCCAGAAGAATCAGTTTGGGTCGTCTGACCTTTTGCAGCATCTCGCTGAGCTGTTCGCGCGACTGACCGGTAATATCGATCTTCAGGATCTGCATCTCGGGCATCAGCAGCGCGTAGCGATGCAGGTCTCCGATATAGTCGTCAAGAGCAAACGCGTATCCCTGGGAGCGCAGCCAGCGCACCCGGTCGAGCACCGCCTGCGACTCTTCCACGGTCTCGAGGATCTCGAGCACCACGCGGGCCGGTGGCAGTGATTCGATCACGTCCGACATGAGAAAGTGTTCGTCGACGTTGATGAAGGCACGCACGCTGCCCAGCACCAGTTCGACGCCCATGCCGTAGAACGCGTTGCTCACCACCGTTGCCGTGGCTTCGGTGGCACTGGCCTCGGCGAACACCGCTTCCGTGGTGGTCTTGGTCGGGTCGAACATCGAACCAGACGAGCG
>CAZZVZ010000547.1:0-1940 GCA_964657655.1 Gammaproteobacteria bacterium
CACTACGGCTCGCACCATACCGACGCCATCGTCACGAGCGATCCCGTCAGCACGTCGCGCTTTCTGCGCGAGGTCGACTCAGCCTCGGTGATGGTCAACGCCTCGACCCGTTTTGCCGACGGCTTCGAATTCGGTCTGGGTGCCGAGATCGGCATTTCCAACGACAAGCTGCATGCCCGCGGACCGGTCGGCCTGGAAGGCCTGACCAGTGTCAAATACGTGGTGCTCGGCACCGGCCAGGTGCGCGCCTAGATCAGGCCGCATTTTTTTCCCCACTTTTCATAGCCCCCATGCTCTGGATCAAGTCGCTGCACATCGTCTTCATTGCGTCCTGGTTCGCGGGCCTGTTCTATCTGCCGCGCATTTATGTCAATCTGGCCGAGGAAGCGCGCCCCGAAGTGCGCGAGCGGCTGTTCCTGATGGCGCACCGGCTGCTGCGCTTTACCACCCTGCTTGCCATTCCGGCAGTGCTGCTTGGAGCATGGCTGTTTCTGGTGTATCGCATCGGCCTTGCCGGCCCGGGCAACGGCTGGATGCACGCCAAGCTGTTCTTCGTGCTGCTGGTGATCGGCTATCACCATTCGCTCTATCTCATGCTCAAGCGTTTCGAGAAGCGTGGCATCAACCGCTCGGCGCGCTGGCTGCGTCTTTATAACGAGGTCCCGGTGCTGCTGCTGCTGGTGATCGTGATCCTGGTCGTCGTAAAACCATTCTGACGGACTGCCCGTGCCTAACGTTAGCTACTATTTCGCCCCGCAATCGCCCTGGACCTATCTCGGCCATCAGCGCTTTTCAGAACTGGTCGAGCATCACGGCGTAGAGGTCAACTATCGTCCGGTTGATCTGCTGCGCGTGTTTCGCGCCTCGGGCGGCTTGCCGCTCTCCGAGCGCCCCAGGCAGCGTCAGGCCTATCGCATGGCAGAACTCAAGCGCTTCAGCAAGGCGCTGGCCGTGCCGCTCGATCCTGAACCGCGTCACTTCCCGGTATCGGGAGATCTTGCCGCCAAGGTGTTGATTGCAACTGCGCAAAACCACGGCGTGCGCCGTGCCATGCAGCTGCAGAGCGCGATCGGCCGCACCTTGTGGATCGACGGCGGCAATATCGCCGACGGCGACACGCTCATCGAACTTGCAGGCCGCTGTGACCTCGATGGCGTGACCCTGACACGCGCTGCGCGCAGCCACGACATCGAAGGCCTGTATCAGACCTACACCGATGAGGCCATCGAACAGGGTGTGTTCGGGGCACCGACCTTCATCGTCGACGGCGAACTGTTCTGGGGCCAGGACCGGCTCGACTTCGTGCAACGCGCACTCGATCAAAGCGGCCGCGCCGCATGAAGCACCACTTCTTCGCGCCCTGTCCGCGCGGGCTCGAGGATGCACTGAGCGAGGAACTGGGCGAACTCAGCTGCAATGTCACCTGGCAGACGCCCGGCGGGGTCGGCTTCGAAGATGAACTGCCGGCTGCATACCGCGCCAACCTTGAGTCGCGCATTGCCAGTCGCGTCCTGATGCGGGTCAAGAAAGCACGCTATCGCAGCGTCGACGACGTCTACAAGCTCGCGCTCGACCTGCCGTGGTGGGACTGGTTCAGCGCCGACGAGACGCTGCGCATCGACGTCACGGCCAGCAAGAGCCCGCTCACCAGCCTCGATTTCGCCACCCTGCGCGTCAAGGACGGCATCTGCGACGCGTTTCGTCACAAGGTGGGCAAACGTCCGAGCATCGATACCGCAGCGCCCGATGTGCGCGTCTTCGTATTCCTCGATGCCGAGCAGTGCACGCTCTATATCGACTTGTCGGGTGAGCCGCTGTTTCGGCGCGGCTGGCGCGGCGAGACGGTCGAGGCGCCGCTGCGCGAGAATCTGGCAGCCGGCATCTTACGCCTGCTTGGCTGGACTCCCGGCCAGGCTCTGCTTGATCCGATGTGCGGCAGC
>CAZZVZ010000548.1:0-1938 GCA_964657655.1 Gammaproteobacteria bacterium
TGAGCACCTGCGGTCTGCGAGCGCTCCTTGTTGCTACCGCGCAAGCGCTTGAGCAATGCCATCGGACCGCTGGTCTGGCCGTCCATGGTGAAACGCCCGATTCTCGTCAGGCGCATCACTTCTGCAGCCGACATGGCGCACACCAGTGCGTCGCACTGGTCGCGACGCGCACGCAGTGCTTCGAGTACCGGATTGAAATGGTCTTCCATGAACAGCATGGCAACCACAATGATGTCGGCAGTGGAAATGTCGCTCAGGCATTGCTCGAGAGTGGCAGGGCGGGCGCTCCACTCCGATGCCGCGTGCATGCTCAATTCGAAGCCGGGAATTTCTTTTCTGATGTGAGCGCGGGCCCGCTCGGCAGTACCCGCAAGGTGGGTATCCATGGTGACAATCACCATGCGCACCGGGATACGATCAGCGACTGAAATGTGCTTTGGCATCGTAGAGCGTCTCCACCGTGATGGTTCCAAACCCGTGCTCGCTCGCAAACCGTTCCGTGTTGCGACGCGCCTTGCCTCTCACAAAAAAGGGAATTTTCCTGAGCTCATCTTCTGCGTCTTTGGCCCACTGCGGTTGTGACTCCGATCCAGCCATCTCTGCTGCAGACTGGACGGTCGCGACTTGAGCGAGGGAGGTCTCACTGCCTTGCGCTACAGGCAAGGCCGCAGCGGGCTGTGCCAGCGGCGTGGCGCTGTGACCGCCCAGGTGTGAAGCGCCGGCGTCGACGTGAAACTCGAAATCGCCGCGAAACATGCCGATCAGATGTTCCTCGAGCCCCATCATGAGCGGTTGGACCCAGGTGTCGAAGATCACATTGGCGCCCTCGAAGCCCATTTGCGGTGCGTAGCGCGCCGGAAAGTCCTGCACGTGAACCGGGGCCGAGATCACGGCGCAAGGCAGCTTGAGGCGCTTGGCGATGTGGCGTTCCATCTGCGTGCCCAGCACCAGGTCGGGCTGCAGCTGCTCGATCATTTCTTCGACTTCGAGATAGTCATCAGTGATCAGCGCCTCGACACCAAGCTCGCTGCCGCACTGCCGGACTTCACGCGCGAACTCGCGGCTGTAGGTGCCAAGCCCTGCCACCACGAAACCGAGCTCGCGTGTCGCGATGCGTGCTGCTGCCACCACGTGGGTGGCATCACCAAAGATGAAGACGCGCTTGCCGGTCAGGTAATTGGCGTCGACCGATCGCGTATACCAGGTCGAGCGCGATTCCGCCTCGTCAAGCAGCACACCGGCATCGACTTCGGCGAGGTTGGCGACTTCCTGGATGAAGGCACGCGTGGCGAGTACACCGAGCGGCACGGTTCTGGTGTAGGGCTGTGAAAAACGCTTCTCGAGCCATTGTGCTGCCTGTCCTGCAACTTCGGGATACATCACGACGTTGAAATCTGCCGCGCCCAGTTGCGCCAGGTGCGCCGGTGTGGCACCGAGCGGGGCAATCACGTTGACATCGATTCCGAGCTGGGTGAGCAGGCCGAGCACTTCGGTGACGTCGTCGCGATGGCGAAAGCCCAGAGCGCTTGGTCCGAGTAAATTGCAAAGCGGTCTGCGCGTCGAGCGTGACGGGCGTGCCGCGACGTCGTAGCCATCGGCAAGACGGCGCACCATGCGATACAGCGTTTCTGATGCACCCCAGTTTTCCTTGCGCTGATAGGCAGGCAGTTCAAGTGGAATGACGGGGATCGGCAGGCGCAGCGCGGCGGCCAGGCCGGCCGGGTCGTCCTGGATCAGCTCTGCGGTGCAGCTGGCACCGACCATCATGGCCTCGGGCGCAAAACGCTGATAAGCCTCCGCCACTGCGTTCTTGAACAGTTCCGCGGTGTCGCTGCCGAGATCGCGCGCCTGGAAGGTGGTGTAGGTCACGGGCGGGCGCTTCTGCGTCCGTTCGATCATTGTGAACAGGAGATCCGCGTAGGTGTCGCCCTGCGGCGC
>CAZZVZ010000549.1:0-1889 GCA_964657655.1 Gammaproteobacteria bacterium
CATCTACCCATCAAAATCAGTGTTGCAAAAATGGGGGTGACCATAGATTAACTTTTGGAGAAATCTGTTTACATCCTGTCTTTTGCGGAAATTCAGGATGCCAAGGTTAATGCTCAGCGATGACCAATACGCGCGGATTCCCAACTGCTGCCTGGCAAAGCCACGGATGCGGGTCGAACGGCGGCGGACAATCGACAGTTTGTCGAGGCGGTGCTGTGGATTGCTCGCACCGGCAGCCCATGGCGTGATCTGCCTGCTGATTTCGGAGCTTGGAACAGCGTGTATAAACGCTTCGCCAGATAGGCGCGCGCGCAGGTGTGGCATACCGTATTTGTTGAGCTTGCGGGCGATGCCGACTTCGAGGAGGTCTTCATCGACAGCACCATTGTGCGGGCGCACCAGCATGCTGCCGGCGCGCCCAAAAAAATGGCGATCAGGCGATTGGCCGCTCGCGTGGCGGTTTGACCACTAAGATTCATGCTCTGGTCGATGGATTGGGCATGCTCGCACGCTTTCGGCTGACCGGCGGTCAGGCGGGCGACAGTCCCGAAGCGCTGCCTTTGCTCGACGACCTGAAACCTGCCAGTCTGGCGGTCGACAAAGCCTACGATTCGAACGCGATCTTGCAACATCTGGAATCGATGGGGATTCAAGCCGTCATCCCCAGTCGTGCCAATCGCCTTGAACGACGCCCTTTGGACCAGCATCTAAATGCCTCACGAAATCTGGTCGAACTTTTCTTCTGTCGCATCAAGCAATTCCGTCGCATCGCCACCCGCTACGACAAACTCTCCGAACGCTTCTCGTCATTCGTTGCGCTCGCCGCTGCATTCTGAGGTCGGCTGAAAAAAGTGGACGCCAACATTCCGTAGAATTGAGGAATGGAGGCACTGATGAAGCGAATCCCGAAGGCTGTGTACACGAAGGAATTTCGTGAAGAAGCAGTAAAACTGGCAATGACTGACGGAGTGGGCGTGTCTGAAGCTGCCCGTCGATTGTCAATATCGATGAAGACGTTGGCGAACTGGGTTCGCGCCGCAAAGGACGGCAAGCTGGAGAACGTCGGGCAAACCCAGAAACCACTGACAGAGATCGAGGCGGAGCTGAGCCGGCTCAAGCGAGAGTTGGCAGAAGTGAAGATGGAGCGCGATCTGTTAAAAAAGTTTGCAACGTACTTCGCGAAGGAGTCGCGGTGAAGTACGACGCAATTGAGCAGATGCGACAGCAGTACCCTGTGCCGCCGATGTGCCGGTTCCTGGGCGTGTCCACGAGTGGCTACTATGCCTGGCGCAAACGGCCGCTGTCGTTGCACGCGCAGCAGGAGTCTCGGCTCGAAGCGCAGGTGCGTGCAGCTCACGCGCGTAGCCGACAAACCTTCGGCCCGGAACGGCTACAGAAGGATCTGGCGAACCACGGTGTCCAGATTGGTGTTCACCGCATCAAGCGTCTGCGGGCGAAGCTCGGCCTTCGCTGCAAGCAAAAGCGCAAGTTCAAGGCGACGACCAACTCGACGCACAACCTGCCAGTCGCACCGAACATCCTGGACCAGGACTTCAGTGTGAGCGCACCAAATCAGGCCTGGTGCGGTGACATTACCTACATCGCGACCGATGAGGGATGGCTGTATCTAGCCGGACTCAAGGATCTGTTTAGCGGAGAGATCGTCGGCTATGCCATGAGCGAGCGCATGACAAAACAGCTGGTCATGCAGGCGCTGTTTCGGGCTGTCGCGTCGCACCGGCCACCGACGGGCCTGATACAACATACTGATCGCGGTAGTCAGTACTGCGCCCACGCTTATCAGAATCTTCTCAAACAGTTCGGCATGCAGGCATCAATGAGCAGACGTGGAAATTGCTTCGACAACGCACCCATCGAATCATTCTGGG
>CAZZVZ010000550.1:0-1872 GCA_964657655.1 Gammaproteobacteria bacterium
TACCCCTCGCCCAGACGCGATGACGGCTACGACATCGCCGACTACCGCGGCGTGCACGAAGACTACGGCACGCTCAACGATTTCAGGCGTTTCGTCGCCTCGGCCCACTCGCACGGATTGCGCGTGATCACCGAGCTGGTGATCAACCACACCTCCGATCAGCACCCGTGGTTTCAGCGTGCGCGGCGCGCCAAGCCGGGTTCTGCTGCACGCAACTACTACGTCTGGTCCGATACCGACCAGCGCTACCAGGGCACACGCATCATTTTCTCGGACACCGAGAAATCGAACTGGACCTGGGATCCTGAAGCCCAGGCCTACTACTGGCACCGCTTCTTCTCGCATCAGCCTGATCTCAATTTCGACAACCCGCAGGTGCTGCGCGAAGTGCTGGGCGTGATGCGGTTCTGGCTCGAAACCGGCGTGGACGGTCTCAGACTCGACGCTGTGCCCTACCTGGTTGAGCGCGAAGGCACCTCGAATGAGAACCTGCCCGAGACGCACGCGATTCTGAAAAAGATCCGCGCCAATCTTGATGCTTCCTACAAGAACCGTCTGCTGCTGGCCGAAGCCAACCAGTGGCCAGAAGATGCCCAGGAATATTTCGGCATCGGCGACGAATGCCACATGGCGTTCCACTTTCCGCTGATGCCACGCATGTATATGGCGATCGCGCGCGAGGACCGTTTCCCGATCACTGACATCATGCGTCAGACGCCGCCGATCCCGGAAAACTCGCAGTGGGCCATCTTCCTTCGCAACCACGACGAGCTGACGCTCGAGATGGTGACGAGCGCCGAGCGTGACTATCTTTGGGAGGTGTATGCGGCCGACCGACGCGCACGGCTTAACCTTGGCATCCGAAGGCGCCTGTCGCCGCTGCTCGAGCGCGACCGGCGCCGCATTGAACTGATGAACAGCCTGCTGTTCTCGATGCCGGGAACGCCGGTCATCTACTACGGTGACGAGATCGGCATGGGCGACAACATCCACCAGGGTGATCGCGACGGTGTGCGCACGCCGATGCAGTGGACCCCTGATCGCAACGGCGGCTTCTCGCGCGCCGATCCGGAGCGGCTGGTGCTGCCGCCCATCATGAGTCCCCTGTACGGCTTTGAGGCGGTCAACGTCGAAGTGCAGCGTCGCGATCCGCACTCCCTGCTGAACTGGACGCGCCGCATGCTGGCGCTGCGACGCCAGCACCGTTGCTTTGGCCGCGGCAGCCTCGAATTCCTCTATCCAGGCAACAACAAGATCCTTGCATACCTGCGGCGCTACGAGGGTGAAACCGTTCTGTGCGTGGCCAATCTGTCGAAGGCGACCCAGGCTGTCGAACTCGACCTGATGCAGTTCAAGGGCTCGGTGCCCGTCGAGATGCTGGGCAGCTCACCATTTCCAACCATCGGTGAACTCAGTTACCTGCTGACCCTGCCGCCCTACGGTTTTTACTGGCTGCTGATCAGTGACACGGCCGAGCCTCCGGCCTGGCACAACAAGCCGCCCGAGCAGCTCGCCGAACAGCTCACGCTGGTGCTCAACAACCGCTTGGCCTACGAACTGACCGAGGCGTCGCGCCATGTGCTGACGCACGAGGTGCTGCCCCCCTACCTGGCGCGTCGACGCTGGTTCTCGGCCAAGGGCGAGCGCTTTCACGGCGCCCAGTTCGCCTATGCCGTGGCCCTGCCCGAAGCACCGGACGTGTTTTTTGCAGAAGTCGACGTCAAGGTGGCGGAGCGCACCGAGCGCTATGCACTGCCGGTTTCAGTCCTTTGGGAAAACGATGTCCTGACGCCCCTGGCGCAGCAGCTGTCGATGGCGCGCGTGCGGCGCGGCCCCCGCATTGGAACCCTGACCGACGCCTTCGCGCTGGAA
>CAZZVZ010000551.1:0-1871 GCA_964657655.1 Gammaproteobacteria bacterium
GAATTCCGCGCCAACTTCGTGCACACCACGGGTAGCGACTACCTGAGCGGCAGCCACGCCAACATGTTTGGTATCGGCTACGTTTACAACCTCTCCAAGCGTACTGCTCTGTACGCTCTGGCAGCGCGCGTGAACAACTCCGGTGGCTACGACTTCTCGCTGAATGCATATGCACCAGCTCCGGAACCAGGCAACAACCAATCCGGCGTTTCGCTGGGTGTTCGTACCTCGTTCTAATCGCCCGCAGGGTCTCCCTGCAGACGGTTAACGGTTAAAAGGGGGTCCCATCGGGACCCCCTTTTTTTTGGTCGCCCTTTTGGGCTACCCTCCGCCCTTCCCCTCTTCAGGATTGAACGATGCCCCATCCCATGGCTGGCCGCGACCGGCGCGCGGCCGATTTCAAGGCGCTGCATTTCGACTGGCAGATCGATCCGGCCGCGCGCGTTGGCACCATCACGCTCAATCGCCCGGAGCGCAAAAATCCCCTCACCTTCGATTCATATGACGAGCTGACGCGTCTGTTTTTGCACCTGGCACACGCCGATGACGTGCGTGCCGTGGTGATTGCGGGGCAAGGCGGCAACTTCTGCTCGGGCGGTGACGTGCACGAGATCATCGGTCCGCTGCTCGCCATGAAAATGCCCGAGCTTTTGAAGTTCACGCGCATGACCGGCGGCCTGGTGCTCGCCATGCGTCATTGTCCTCAGCCCGTCATCGCCGCGATCGATGGTGTTTGTGCCGGAGCGGGTGCCATGATCGCGCTGGCTTCTGATATTCGCTTTGCCAGCGCCCGGGCCAAGACCGCCTATCTCTTTACCCGTGTTGGTCTGGCCGGTTGCGACATGGGCGCCTGTACCCTGCTGCCGCGCCTGATCGGCCAGGGACGCGCCGCAGAACTGCTGTTCAGCGGGCGCAGCTTCGGCGCGGATGAAGGTCTGTCGATCGGCTTTTACAATCGCGTGGTGGATGCAGACAGCCTGCTGGCCGAGGCGCAGCAGTACGCCGTGTCGCTCGCGTCCGGCCCGACCTTCGGTCATGCCATGACCAAGACCATGCTGCATCAGGAGTGGTCCATGACGCTCGAGCAGGCCATCGAGGCCGAGGCGCAAGCACAGGCAATCTGCATGCAAACCGAGGACTTTCAGCGCGCGTATCATGCTTTCGCGGCCAAACAGGTGCCTCACTTCGAAGGCAACTGATTCAGCACGCAAACACTTTTTCGCAACAGATAACGAGGCTTAAGCACATGACCAGCAAATGGATCTCGATTAACTCCCACGACGGCAAGTCGTTCGACGGCTACCTGGCCCTGCCGCCAACCGGCACCGGGCCTGCCATTGTTCTGATCCAGGAAATTTTCGGGGTCAACGACCATATTCGCGGCGTCGCCGACCAGTACGCCAGTGCCGGCTTCGTGGTTCTGGCACCGGATCTGTTCTGGCGCATGGACAAGCGTATCGAGCTCGGTTACGACCAGGACGGCTTCGCCAAGGGGATGGCCTACATGAAGCAGTTCGACTTCGATGCAGCCATCGAAGACCTCAATTCGACCGGCAAGGCGCTGCGCGCCATGACCGAGGTCACAGGCAAGGTGGCCAGCGTCGGCTACTGCCTGGGCGGCACCTTGAGCTATGTCTGTGCAGCCAAGATCGGTGTCGACGCTGCCGTTTGCTACTACGGCGGCGGCACCAACACCAAGCTCGATCTGGTCGACAAGATCGATGTGCCGATCCTGTTCCATTTCGGCGAGAAGGATACCCACATCCCGGCCGACGCAGTCAATGCCGTCAAGAAGGCCTTCGAGGGTCACCACGACGCCACCATCGACGTCTACCCCGACGCCGATCACGGCTTCAACTGCTGGGCGCGCG
>CAZZVZ010000552.1:0-1869 GCA_964657655.1 Gammaproteobacteria bacterium
GACTCGAGCTTTGATTCGGTCAGACGCGCGGCCGAAGCCTTGCAGAAGGCCACTGCGCGCTCCGACATCGCAGCGGCTCCCGGCACCCAGGTGGTAGTGGCCGCACCCACCGTGAGCGTCAAGGACTGGGCCGTCACCTATGGCCTCGACCTGCTGGGTTTCATGGGTCAGGCGGTGATGGTTATGCTGCTGACGTTCTTCTTGCTGCTTGCGGGTGACAAGTTCAAGCGCAAGGTGGTCAAGGTCGCGGGCCGCACCCTGACCGAGAAGAAAATTACCGTACAGATGTTCGATGAAATCAACCGCACGGTACAGCGCTACCTGGTCATGCTGCTGGTCACCAACTGCATGCTGGGTGCGGCCACCTGGCTGGCGTTTCGCATCATCGGCCTTGAGAATGCCGGTACCTGGGCGCTGGGTGCTGCCATCTTGCATCTGGTGCCCTACCTCGGACCGCTCGCCATTGCGCTTGCCACCGGCATCGCGGCCTTCACCCAGTTCGGCACATTCAGCATGGCGTTCCTGGTGGCGGGCACCTCGCTCGTCATCGCCGCTTTTATCGGCACCGTGCTGACCACCTGGATGACGGGGCGCCTCGCGCGCATGAACACCGTGGCGGTGTTCCTTTCACTGCTGCTGTTCGGTTCCATCTGGGGCGTTTGGGGCGCTCTGCTGTCGATGCCAATCGCCGTGATCCTCAAGGTGATCGCCGATCACATCGAGGGGTTTGAAGCGATTTCAGAATTTCTGGGTGACTAGCTGCGCTAGCGTGCCGTCGCACAGGCCGATGACGGCACGCATGCCGGACGGCTGATCCATTCCAACGAGGTACCTCATGTCGTTATCTTCCCGTTTCCCGATCCAGTTTCACAACCTCAAACGCCAGCAGCGCATTGCGCCGGATCAGCGCTTTGAAGTCACTCTGGTTCTAAGACGTCGCGATGCAGATGGCTTTGGCGAGCACCTCGCGCAGGTGCGGGCAGGCTCGATCGACGCACTTGAGCGCGACGAGTTCGGCCAGCGCTATGGCGCCAGCCAGGACGACATCAATGTGGTCGAGGCATTCGCGCGTCAGCATGGTCTTGCGGTGGTCGAAAGCGCCGCCGCGCGCCGCTCGGTCATGCTGTCGGGGCTCGCATCGCAGTTCGAACAGGCCTTGGGCGTGGCGCTGTTCCACTTCGACCACGATAGCGGCACCTTTCGTGGTCTAGACGCGCCGCTGACGCTGCCGCAGGCCCTGCAGCCCCAGGTGGTCGCCATCCTGGGACTTGATAATCGCCCTTACGCGAGGCCGCATTTTCGTGTCGCGCCGCGCGTCGATATTTCCTATACGCCACTGCAGATTGCAAGCCGCTACGGGTTTCCAGCAGGAGATGGCGATGGTCAATGCATCGGCATCATCGAACTGGGCGGCGGCTACCGTCCTGCAGATCTTTCCAGCTATTTCCAGGGCCTGGGCATCGCCACCCCAAAGGTTGTCGCGGTGTCGGTCGATGGCGCCACCAATCAGCCATCGGGCAGTGCTGACGGCCCCGACGGAGAAGTGATGCTTGATATCGAAGTGGCAGGTGCGATTGCGCCCAGGGCCGCCATTGCGGTCTACTTTGCACCCAATACCGACGCAGGTTTTACCGATGCGATCACGCGCGCGGTCCATGACACGACGCAAAAGCCGTCGGTCATTTCGATCAGCTGGGGTGGCCCGGAATCATCCTGGACCAGCGCTGCCATGAGTGCGATGGATGCAGCGCTGGCCGATGCGGCCGCGCTCGGCATCACGGTGTGTATCGCCTCCGGTGACAACGGCGCCTCCGATGGCGCCAGCGATGGCGCCAACCACGTCGATTTTCCGGCGTCGAGTCCGCATGC
>CAZZVZ010000553.1:0-1848 GCA_964657655.1 Gammaproteobacteria bacterium
AAATCGACTGCGAAGAGGGTCATGCCAAGCGCCGCCAGCGGGACATACGTCGCTTGTACCTTGCCGCGAAGTAAACGATTGCAAAGATTCGAACCGAGCCCCACACCGAGCGAGAACACCGTCAGCAGCAAGGTGACGATAGCCGGATCAGCTCGCAGAACGGTTTTCACGTAAGGCGCGAACTGGGTCAACAACGTGGCACCGACAAACCAGAACCACGAGCTGCCCATGATGCACAGCCAGATTGCCCGATCCTTGCGGCAATAGGCCATGATCGCACGGGTCTCGCGCCACAGATGAGGGCTGACCTGGATAGCCGGATCGCAAGGAGTTGTCGCGGGAATCGCGCGGCTGCTGAGATAACCCACTACAGCGACCGTGACCAAAGCAATACTGACCCACGTCACCCCATTGGCTTGCAACGCGAGAAGGCCGCCGAGAATCGTGCCAAGCAGAATGGCCAGGAACGTACCGGCCTCGATATGGCTATTCCCCGACAACAATTCAGCGGGTTGCAACTGCTGAGGCAATAGTGCGTATTTGATCGGACCGAAGAATGTCGAGTGCATGCCCATGCCTAGCAATGCAACGAGCAGGACGGGGACACTTTGCATAAAAAATCCGGCCAGCGCCACAAGCATGATGCCGATCTCAACCAGCTTGATGATGCGCGTCAACGCCGCCCGGTCGTACTTGTCGGCCAACTGTCCTGCCGTGGCGGAGAACAGAAAAAACGGAAGAACAAAAAGGCCGCCCGCGATCGTTACAAGAAACTGAGCATGATCGGCGCTCGATGCCATGCGAAACGTGATCAGCATGATCATCGCGTTCTTCAGCATGTTGTCATTGAAGGCGCCGAAGAACTGCGTTAGAAACAAAGGCAGAAAGCGTCGCGTCGTAAAGAGGGACATCGAGTTACCCCAGGTGTTTGATATTGGGCGCAGTATGCCGACGCAGATATTTAATTGATACAAACAAGGAGGGAAACACCATTATTCACCACTTTTGGTATCGATATTCGATACGTCTCAAGATTTTCTGCGCATGCCCAGGAAGACAGCAGGCTCCCACGAACGGTTAGCCGTCAGCAGGGCCACCCCTCGCTTTTCAGCCAGGGGCATCTTTGAGGACGATTCGTGCAAGGCTGCAACACGCGCTTTGAGGCGGTCGAGCTCGGCCCGCAGTTGACGATAAGCCGGCTCGGTCAGCATGCCGTGGGCGAAGACCAATCGGTCCAGCTCATTCTCGTGGAAGCTACCGGCCAGAAAATCAGGCAGAGCCTTTGCCACGAAGAATGCATGGATGGGCCCATCCGCGATCCAGTCGAAATCGCGTGCCAGCAGAAGGCGAATTCGATTGCCTGGGTAGAGATGCAGGATACCCATCTTGTCGAGTGCCAGGACATGCTTGAGACATTCCGCTTCGGAAATATCGTAAGTGGCGACGATGTCCTGAACCGACCACTGATTGATCGCACAGACCGCCACAAGCAAAAGCCTGTCGCTCGACACCAACTTGGCTTCTTGCTGATGGGTGAGTTCGCGCACACGTGCGACCACAGCTTCCGACTCTTGAATCAGCTCGACTGGGGTCATTGCGAGAAGCTCGGCGATTTTCTCCAGGTGCTCGACGCTGAGACGCTTGCTGCCGAAGAGGCGCTTGACGCTGGGCTCGGAGAGCTTGAGGGCCAGGCCGACGTCACGATAGGTCAGACGCTTACCGCGGAGCAGCCGCTTCACGGTTGGAACAAGTTGGTCAGCGAGGGGCATGGGGGTCAGTTCTCGATACCGGCGGTGACATTTTCACGGATCTAACCTGAAATCTCTAACTGTGAAGGTGGCATTGAGA
>CAZZVZ010000554.1:0-1781 GCA_964657655.1 Gammaproteobacteria bacterium
AGGCGCTGATCGATTTCGGCCGTGAGCACGCGAATCATCATCGCGCCGAATGATTCACCCCACCAGTTGTTGGCCTCGACGTCGATCCTGTAGTTGCTCGACGAGCGGACGATCTGCTGGCGATCGAGATAGGGCGCAAGACCGATATCACGCAGCATGACGACATGCGGACCGTGCGGGCGCGTGACGCCGGGTACCTGGTCGAGCGTGTAAAGAACCGGGCTAGGCGATGCGCAGGCCGCAGGTAGCAGCGCGATGGCAAGCAGTCCCGAAACGGTGGTCCGGCGCGTGATGACGATCATTGTACTCCTCCCGTGCGGCCGCGTATCAGTGCTTCGGGGTGACGTGTCAGCAGATCCGACAGAGCGCGGAAGGATTGTGCCATGCCATTGAGCTGCGTCATCAAACGGTCAAGCTGCCGGCTGAAATGCGAATTGTCGCCATAGCCTGTATTCGCCGAGGCAAGCACCTGGCTTAGATGAGTGAGCGCCGCTTCCAGACCAGCCGTCAATGCCGGCAATTTCTTCATCGTTGGGCCCATGCCGGCATCCATGTGTTTCACCAATTCCTGCGCGGATTGCAGGGTGACCGAGAGTGAGGTGATGGCCTGCTTGGCTTGCGGGCCATTGGCAAGCTTGTCTAGGCCCTGGAATGTGCCCGATAGGCTGTTTCCGATTTGATCGAAAGGAAGAGCGCCCACTTTTGCCATCAGCGCCGTCGCTGTGTCGGTAAGGCCGGCGAATGTGCCTGGCACGGTGGGGATCACTATGGTGTTCCCCTCGAGCGACAGCTCGGCAGGCTTGGCATTGGGCATGATGGTAAGAGCCACCTGCATCTGTCCGGTGATGAGGTTTGCGCTTTGGATCTGCGCCCGCAAGCCATGCTGCACCAGAAGACGCGTGTTCTCCAACGGGCCGCGATTTGCCGCGATCTGAATGTTTTTGATCCGCTCTGGTTCGATCTCGAAATGGACGGGTGTCAGGATTGAGTCGGTTTTCGGATCGTACATGATGTCGACGTTGGTGACCTGGCCGACCTTTATTCCCTGGAAGCTGACAGGCGAACCCGGCGCCAGTCCAGCGACTGATCCACTGAAGTAGGCGGCGAAGGGAACCCTGCGACGGAACGCGGCTTGGTCGGCCGCGTCCTCATCCGTGTAGAGCGGGAAGTTCCGCAAGTCGGGGCTGGGCGGAGCATCGTCCGCCGACGCGGGCGTATCGAAGGCTATGCCGCCGAGGAGCAGTGCGTCGATCGACTGCACCTGAATGCGCACGCCCTCGGCGCCGAGTTTGACCGAGAGGCCAGAGGCATTCCAGAAGCGCGATTCGTCATGCACGTAGCTGTCAAAGGGCGCACGCACGAAGGCATGGATCGTGACGCTGCGCGCCATGTCACCGATATCCCAGCCGAGGATTTGGCCGACCTGCAAGTCGCGATAAAAGACCGGCGAACCGAGTGTCACGGAACCCACGCGGTCAGCCTTCAGCATGAAGGTCCTACCTGGAACGTCGGTCTGCAAAACTGGAGGGATTTCAAGCCCCGTGAAACGGGTTTGGCCCTTGGTGCCGGTCTTGGAGGGCAGAAGGTCAATATAGGACCCGGAGAGAAGCGTGCTCAGGCCGGAAATGCTGCCCGCGAAAAACCTCGGCCGGACCACCCAGAATCGCGTCTGGTCTGTGATCAGTGGGGCCGCTTCGCGCGTCAACTGCACCGTGACGGCAACGTGATCCATGTCCTTAGTCAACCGCACCGCGGTCACTGTGCCCAGATCAACTTCCTTG
>CAZZVZ010000555.1:0-1714 GCA_964657655.1 Gammaproteobacteria bacterium
TGCCGAACTGCTCGGCAATGGTGAGCGGCAGGTAGTAGAAGCCGGCCTTGCCGCCCACGGCAATCAGGACGCGGGTTTTTTCAGGCGCCGGCGGTGCAGCGCTCGCTGGGGTTTGCGCGTGCGCCTGGCACACAAACAGTGCGGCGGTGAGGCATAGCACCAAAAAGCGTGGCAGAGCCGCGAGTCGACCTGGTCCGGACATGGAATGTCTCTTTTGAATGTTGCGCAGCAGGCGCGAAGGAGGTCAATTCTAGCGCGCAGCACCGCGTGCTCAGCCAAGGGAAATCCCGAGGCGGCCCTGAGCACCTACCGCGCGCCCCAGTGCGGCGCAACCGGTGCACCACCAGGCTAGGTCGCGACCTTGCTCCATTGACCGAAGCCGAGCGCATGGGTCGGCTGTGGCGAGCCGCCAATCGGCTCGAGCGACAGGCCGAGGGTTTTGGCATGGCGCAGGTCGTCCATGTTCGAAACGCTGATCTGCGAGGCGCTCTGCCCGCCATCAGGGGCCACCCCTGCGCTGACCATGGCGTCGCTGCCGGGCTTGATCAGCCAGAGCTGCAGCGTCTTGTCTTTCGGAATCTGCAGATCAGGTGCCACGACCTTGAGGATCACCTGTCCGGGCTTGGCGCCCATCACGGCGATTGCGACCGGAGCGTGGCTGTCTGGCGCAGAAAAGGTCGCCACCAGCATGCCTGGCGCCTGTTGATCCAGCGCCACCACCTGCTGCTCGGGCCGGGTCGCGACCAGACCGATGGAAAGGACAGCAACCAGCGTCATGGCAGCAGCCAAGCCGCGCCACATCACCACACTGTTCCACCAGTTGCCGGCTCTGTGCGCGCCATCGGACAGTGCCGGGATGCGTGCCGCAAGGCCGCGCCATACACGCGGCGCCGGCGCTACCTCGGGCACCAGCTCGGATAACGGCGCAAGCTGGGCATGCCACGCATCGACACGCCGCTGCAGGCTGGCATCGCTGCGGCACATGCGCTCGAAGCGCCGGCGCGCGCCGCCACGCATCGTGCCGAGCACGTACTGGCCGGCCAGAAGGTCCTGCAAAGCGTGGTTGTCGGTCAATTTCATGATGCAGCTAGGCGCTCGCCTCCAAACAACGTCTTAATTTCTCCAGGCCCCGCCTGATCCAGGTCTTGACCGTGCCAATTGGCACCTGCAGGTTGGCAGCGAGCTCGGAGTGACTCAAGCCCTGAAAGTAGGAGTAGGCGATCGCCTGGCGCTGACCTGCATCCAGGCGCGCCAGACAAAGCGACAACGCCGCCGCGTCTTCTGAACGCAATGCCAGCTGTTGCGGCCCCGGCACGTCGGACTCAAGCACGGCTGCCAGATCGTCATCGAGCTCCACTTCGGCTCGGTCGATACGGCGCATGTAATCCAGCGATCTGTTGCGCACAATCGTGATGAGCCAGGTCATCGGCGCCGCAAGAGAGGGGTTGTAGCTGGCAGCGCTATTCCAGACATTCACGAAGGCATCCTGAAGAACCTCTTCCGCTCGACCTCGATCACGCAATATACGCAGAGCAATCGCAAACAGTTTCGGAGAAACCTGATCGTAGAGTTGCTTGAATGCCTGCTGATCGTGCAGCGCGATGCCGCCCAGCAGGCGTACGAGTTTCTGGATGTCTTCTGTTGGCAAAGCAAGTCTTCTGAGAATCGACCCGAAAAAGGCGCGGCATGGCGGTCTGGCCTGCCATTCTATAGG
>CAZZVZ010000556.1:0-1673 GCA_964657655.1 Gammaproteobacteria bacterium
CAGGAGAGCAATTTGTTTTCGCTCGGCGCTGGCACGATCATCGTGCGCGCCCCAGTCTCTTATGCGGATTTTGGGAACTGGTCGCCGATGAGCTTGATTGACGAGCTTCTGAAAAAAAACCGGCTGCGCGACCAAGAAGGGAGATCTGACCCTTCAGGTTTTGGTCTTCGAGCTTGCCAATCTGAGCACAATCACCAGTCCCGCATTCAATACAGCCTCTGTCGAAAATCCCGGCCGCGGTACCAAAGTGAAGACCGCTAACGGAGGCAAAGCAACCTGGGGCCGAGGCCTATTCGTCAGCTACGCCGGTTTCAGCGACGACGGACTCGAAGCCTTTCCCCGCGGTCGCCAAGCCAACATCATCTGCCTCGATGGCCTTGAGTTCCATGACGTACTGAGGAGCCGTGTCCGCTAGTCCACGTGCTCCAACAGAAGGAATGGCGAGCGGCGGAAACAAACAGAGCGTACATGCTCGTCAGAGAGCTTAGTTTCTAGTTATGGCGTAGCGGTTGGAACGGTCGCTGTAGGATTCGCGTTCTTCGCCTCGGTCAGTCGCTCAGCCTGATGCGCAATGACCTTCTCGATACGTTCAAGCAAGGGTGAAAACCCCGAGAAGTCGATTGTGCTCGCCTTCACTTGAACAACCTTGAAGGCAAAATCGGCCTTGCCGAAGTCATCACAGAATATGGCGCGTGTTAGGCACCGGCCCCCTGCCCCAAAAGGTGTTGGCAGGATTGCAATCGCAAGACATCCATCCAAGTTTTCGCCGTTTCCGGCTTTTGCGCGGGCTACACGAGGAGAAGCCCGCGCTCTTCGATAAATTCGACGATGTCTGCCAGACCTTGCTGAGATTTCAGATTAGTCATCACAAATGGTCGCTCGCCGCGCATGCGCAACGTATCCTGGCGCATCACATCGAGCGATGCGCCGACCATGGGCGCCAGGTCGCACTTGTTGATCACAAGAAGATCCGAGCGGGTAATGCCAGGCCCCCCCTTGCGGGGAATCTTCTCGCCGCCTGCCACGTCGATCACGTAGATGGTGAGATCGGACAGCTCGGGACTGAAGGTGGCAGCAAGGTTGTCTCCGCCTGATTCCACGAACACGATATCTGCGTTCGGGAAACGCCCCAGCATCCGGTCGATGGCTTGCAGATTGATCGAGGCGTCTTCGCGGATCGCAGTGTGCGGGCAGCCGCCGGTCTCCACGCCCATGATGCGCTCCGCCGGCAAGGCACCCGCGACGGTCAGGAGGCGCTGGTCCTCCTTGGTGTAGATGTCATTGGTGATAACCACCAGGTCATAGCGCTCGCGCATCGACTTGCACAGCATCTCGAGCAAGGTGGTCTTGCCCGACCCAACCGGGCCGCCAATGCCGACCCGCAATGGTGGGTGTGGTTTGTTTCGCCCTTTGCTATTGATGTCAGTCACGTTCTAAAGATCCTTGAGTATTGGCTTTCGTGGCGTGCAGCCAAGAGGCCCAGATGCGGTGCGAGTGTTTCGATCGCGTCGAGGCCGTTTTCAGCACGCTGCTCGGCTTCTGCGCAGATGCGGGGAATGGAAGCAGCGAGATCAAACAGCATGGCCTGCCCTACGCTTTGCCCGAGCGCCAGTAGCTTTTGCAAGGCGATGACCTGATTTTCCAGCCAGGAAAAAAGGTACCCCGACAGGGTC
>CAZZVZ010000557.1:0-1635 GCA_964657655.1 Gammaproteobacteria bacterium
GTCCGGTCTATCAGGCCGGCACGCTGTCAGGCAATCCGGTGGCACTGGCCGCCGGCATGGCGACGCTCAAGCTGATCCAGGCGCCTGATTTCTTTACGCGCCTCTCGGCGCGCACCAAGAAACTGGCAGACGGTCTCAAGCAGCGTGCCGCGCAGCATGACATCGCACTCGCCACGGACGCCGTCGGCGGCATGTTCGGTTTTTACTTTCTGGATCATCTGCCCAGTAACCTTGCAGAAGTCAATCTGTCTGACATCGAGCGCTTCAAGCGTTTCTTTCACCTGATGCTCGAGCGTGGCGTGTACCTGGCGCCGTCCGCCTATGAAGCGGGCTTCGTCTCCGCGACGCATCACGACGCCGTCATCGATGCGACTCTTGCGGCTGCAGAAAGTGCCTTTGGACAGCTTGCTGCCTAGCCCTCAGGTGCGCCCGTAGGTATCGTCAAAGCGCACGATGTCGTCTTCGCCCAGATAGGACCCCGACTGCACCTCGATCATCTCGAGCGGCACCTTGCCGGGATTCTCCAGGCGGTGCTTGATGCCAAGCGGAATGTAGGTCGACTGGTTCTCGGCCAACAGAAACGTCTCCTCGCCGCGCGTCACGCGTGCGGTGCCGCGTACCACGATCCAGTGCTCCGCGCGGTGATGATGCATCTGCAATGACAGCTGTGCGAGCGGATTGACCACGATGCGCTTGACCTGGAACCGGTCGCCCTGGTCGATCGAATCGTAATAGCCCCACGGCCGGTAGATCTTGCGGTGTGCGTCCGACTCGCTGCGCCCAAGCGACTTGAGGCGCGCCACCACCTGCTTGACCTGCTGCAGCTGGTCGCGTGACGCAACCAGCACCGCGTCGGGTGTCTCGATCACGATGGTGTTGCTGACACCGACGGTCGCGACCAGACGGCTTTCGGCACGCACCAGGCTGTCGCTGGTGTCCACCGAAATCACGTCGCCGGTAAGGGAATTGCCACGCTCATCGCGCTCGAGCACATCGAGCAGGGCCCCCCATGAGCCGACGTCGGACCATCCTGCCGCCAGCGGCACCATGGCACCCTCGCCTGCCGGCAGATGTTCCATAACCGCGTAGTCGATCGAGTCAGCCGGGCAGGCCTCGAAGCTGGCCCGGTCGAGTCGCAGGAAATCGCGATCGAGCTGTCCCTGATCGACCGCCGCCCGACAGGCCGACAGCATGGCCGGCTGCAGCGTGCTGACGGCTTTGAGCCAGACGCTCGCCTTCAGCAAAAAGATGCCGCTGTTCCAGTAATAGCGGCCACTTGCGAGATACGCCTCGGCCCGCACCCGATCAGGTTTTTCGGCAAAGGCGGCAATGTCATAGGCGATCTCGCCGATCGCAGCCCCCGCCTCGATGTACCCATAACCTGTCTCGGCCGAGGTCGGCACAATGCCAAAGGTGACGATGCGCCCCTCCATGGCGAGCGGCATCGCCAGCGCGATGGCCGTTCGAAAAGCGCCCTCATCGACAATCACATGATCGGCGGGCATGACCAGCAGCGCCGGATCAAGTTGATCGGTCTGGGCGATCAGGGCTGCCACCGTCAATGCCGGGGCGGTGTTGCGTCCCATCGGCTCGAGCACCCACAATCCGAGGTCGTTCGCGAAGCGAACCTGAGGA
>CAZZVZ010000558.1:0-1621 GCA_964657655.1 Gammaproteobacteria bacterium
CAGCGTTGCGTCACACGGACATTTGAGGCTCGTCCTGCCGGCGCGACAGCACCAGTTTCTGGATCGCGAGATAGACGAACACGGCCAACACGCAGATGCCGGCTTCGGTGTACAGCATGCCGTTGGCCCCCCACAGGCCATGCGCCTTGGTGTCGACGATGGTCATGTACTGGATCGGGAAGTTGGACAGCGAAGCCAGCAGGTTGTAGGTGGTGGCGGCAGCGCCGATTCCCGCGACTTCGAGCGCCACGGCAGAAAAGCTGGCGTAGGTGAGGCCCGAGGTCAGTGCGTACATCAGGGTCCACACCACAAACATCATTTCGGTCTTGGGCGAGAGTGCCATCCCGGCCGCGCAGGCGGCCTGCATCAGGCCGAACAGCGCGTACGACCACTTGCGGTCGAGCTTGTCTGCGAAGTAGCCGCCCAGCAGGCAGCCGATACCGGAGATCACCCCACTCCATGCGCCGTTGGTCAGCGCGACCGCATCGGCTGAGGCATTCCAGTCGTCGTGCCCGACCGCAGCCCACAAGCCGCTCGCAGCGCCGGTTCCCATCGGCAGGAACAGCACCAAGATGGCCAGCGCACCGGCGCGTGAGCGCACCAGCGACCACGACTGGGTAGCCACCAGCTTGACGCGCTTGACGGCACGATCGGTGCCGCTGTAGACCACCGACGGCACGAAAAACAAGGCCAGCGGGCAGGCAAGGCAGGTCAGCCCGACCACGGTGCCCGATACCCACGGGTGCGGGATGCGCTCGGAAAGCTCCAGACCGAGCGTGCCACCCACGCCACCGCCGACGAAATTGCCGACCTGCATCCAGCCGCCGAAGCGGCCCTTCTGTTCGAAGGGTGCGACCTGCACGGCGATCACCTCGGCGCTCATGCTGCTGAAGGTCGAAGCAAGGCTGGCCAGTACCACCACCACGTTCATCGCCAGCAGCGAACCGGTGTCCGGCTTGATCAGGCCCATGGCCAGGATGCCGATGCCCGTCATCAGCGCAGCGCCGGTATACCAGCGCTTGGGCGTGAAGGTGATGTCGACCACCGGCGCCCACAGGAATTTCCAGGTGTTGGGAATGAAGCTGACGGCCATCAGTGCACCGATCGCGTCCAGGGTGACGCCGTTGGCATTGAGGTTGAAGGCCAGCGTCACGGTCAGGTATCCCGACACGGCTCCAAACGGGTACAGCAGAATTGCAAACAGGGAAGGGTGAGGAACCTTGAGCGGGGTCACTGTGGATGCGTCGCTCATGAGAGATGACAAGGCGTTGATTGCAGCGCTGACAAGGCAGAGGTCTCCGTGGTGTCGCCCCTTGCTTCGGGACGCTCGAGGGTAACGCGCAAGCCGCGCGCGCGCAAACACTTGTTGCGCGCATGGCGAGACTCGACACCGCCGCCGCACCGATGCTTCGCCGCTGTGGCGAGGCTGCTTTTTTTCGGTCAGGCGCGAAAAGATTTCAGCTACAGTGTCGGCTGTCGGAGGCCGCTCGGGCTTCCTTGCCAACCATTCAAATCAACAGGGTCGTATGCTCAATCACGTTCGGCTGATGCGTCGCATGGCGCTTGTCCTGTCGCTTCCTCTGGCCGTTCTCTGGTCACATCGCGCCTGCGCGCAAGACGG
>CAZZVZ010000559.1:0-1532 GCA_964657655.1 Gammaproteobacteria bacterium
GGCGACACCTCTGGCAAGGTGATGAAGCCTGCCAAGATCAATACCGGCTTTGAAATTCCTGTGCCGGCTTTCGTTGCCATCGGCGACAAGATCGAGATCGATACCCGCACTGGCGAATACCGCAACCGGGTCAAATAGCACAGGGTGAAGGTCGAGGCGAGCGCGTCTGGCTTGATGCTCGGGCCGAGCGGTCGCCCGGTCTACGATATCGACTGCCGCCGCTGCCCGCGGCTGGCCAATTTCCTCGACCAGGTCAAGGCGCGTCACCCCGATTACTTCTGCCGGCCGGTGCCGCCTTTTGGCGACCCCCGTGCGCGCTTCCTGGTGGTGGGTCTGGCACCGGGCCTTCATGGCGCCAACGCCACCGGGCGGCCATTTACCGGCGACTGGTGCGGACCGATGTTGTACGGCAGCTTGCACCGCTTTGGCTTTGCCAGCCGACCGGTGAGTGTGGCCAGCGACGACGGCCTCGAACTGATCGACTGCCGCATCAGCAACGCGGTCAAATGCCTGCCGCCGGCCAACAAGCCCGAACTCGACGAGATCCGTCGCTGCAACCATTATCTGGCCGCAGAATTTGCAGGTGACAACAGCATCTTGGTGGTCCTCGCACTCGGGGCGGTGGCGCATCGCGCGGTGCTCGAGGCCCATGGCCTCAAGGTGGCTGCCTTTCGTTTCGCACATCACGCCATGCATCGGCTGCCTTCTGGCGTGGTGCTGATCGACAGCTATCACGTCAGCCGCTACAACACCCAGACGCGGCGCCTCACGCCCGAGATGTTCGATGCCGTGCTGGCCGAGGTCCGGCTGCTCCTGTCATGACTGATCCGGCGCCACCGTTCGATCTCAAGGCCTACGTGTCCGATCTGCCCGGATTGCCCGGCGTGTATCGCTTCCACGACATCGCCGGCACGCTCCTCTACGTCGGCAAGGCGCGCGATCTGAAGAAGCGCGTTTCGAGCTATTTCACCAAGACCGCACACAGCGCACGCATTGCGCACATGGTCGAGCGCATCGCTCGCATCGAGACCACCACCACGCGTAGCGAAGCCGAAGCGCTGCTGCTGGAAAACAATCTGATCAAGGCGCAGGCGCCGCGTTACAACATCTTGTTTCGCGACGACAAGTCCTACCCCTATCTGAAGATCACGGGTCATGCATTTCCGCGCATGGCCTACTACCGCGGTGCGATCGACAAGAAGAACCAGTATTTCGGACCGTTTCCGAATGCCTGGGCAGTGAAGGAAAGCATCCAGATTCTGCAGAAGGTCTTTTTGTTGCGCACCTGCGAGGACACGGTGTTCTCGCACCGCTCGCGACCGTGCCTTTTGCATCAGATCAAACGCTGCAGTGCACCGTGCGTCGGGCTGATCGATACCGAAAGCTATGCCGGCGCGGTCGCCAACGCGTCGCGCTTCCTGCGCGGCCAGACCAAGGAAGTGATGGCCGAACTCGATGCCAGCATGCAGCGGCTCGCCGAGCAGCTCAAATTCGAGGAAGCAGCGCTGGTGCGCGATCAGATCGGCGCGCTG
>CAZZVZ010000560.1:0-1527 GCA_964657655.1 Gammaproteobacteria bacterium
TGTCATTGACGAATAGCGGGTTGGGAAGATTCGATCCCTCGGGCGGCACGATGTGCTTGCCAAGGGTTGGCGTTCCCTGGTCGCCAAAGCTCGTGAAGCTGAACGCAACGCGGCCGCGCGGCGCGGTGCGAAAGGAGCCGAACTCGGGCGCCGCGTCCTCATGCAGCGCAGCGTACAGATACGCGTGATCGGGTTTCAGCGCGCTGATTCTCGCGTGATAGGCGTACACCATACGGCCCGACTTGGCGTCGGTGTAGCTGCGTTCAGCGGCGTCGACGCTGTGCAGCAGGCGGCCGTCGAGTTCGCCCAGCAGCACTCGGGCATGGTGGACCGGCTCTAGCGTATGCCAGGACACAGTCATCTCGCTCGATGCGTCCTGACCGAACTGCAGATGCAGGCCGGACACGGGCGGTGCTGTTCCCTGGCCGCGCAGCGAGAGACCCGTCGAGCCGCCCGGCTGGGTCGGGCTGGCAGCAGCAAGAGTGGTGGAGGGGGTCATGATCGCGCCACCGATTGCGCCACCGATGGCGCCCGCGGCAAGCAGCAGTCTGCGTCGGCTGACGTTGATGTCCGTGCCGGAATCCATGTTGACGGTCTCTTTCTTGGTGGGAGAAAAAAGGCGCCTTGCGAGGCGCTCGCGCCTTCTTCGACCTTACCGAGCAACTAATTCAATTTCGTGACAGGACGCGCCGCTGCTACCCCATGGGTTTTTCCATTGCCCGCCTTCAGCGCCATGCATCCAGGCCACGCACTCGGTTACCGGGGCAGGCGTGACGGGTGGACGCTCGATTCGCTTCTCAAATGGAAACAGCCGACCTCGCCCTCAGGCAACTGCTTGGCTCACGTCGGGGGGCCCCTGAAGTCGGCGATCAATGCCTGCGCGCCGCGCACCAGCAGGGTGGTATCAACGCCGACAGCGACGAACAGTGCGCCCGCCTCGAGATATCGGTGTGCCAGAGTGCGGTCGGCGCTCAGAATGCCCGGCGCCTTGCCGGCATTCTTGACCGTCTCGATGCCATCCATGATGGCGCGCTGCACCTCGGGATGGGTGGGCTGGCCGAGATGGCCGAGCGAGGCGGATAGATCAGCCGGCCCGAAGAACACCCCATCGACACCTTCGACCGCCGCGATCTCGGCCAGATTCTCGACGCCGAGTCTGGTTTCGACCTGGACCAACAGGCACATCTGTTCATCCGCCTTGTGCAGGTACTGATCGATCATGTTCCAGCGCGAGGAACGCGCCAGCGCGCTGCCAACGCCGCGGATGCCGCGCGGTGGATAACGGGTTGCTGCCACCATGTGCGCTGCCTGCGCTGCGGTCTCCACCACCGGCACCAGCAGCGTCTGCGCGCCCACGTCGAGCAGCTGCTTGATGAGCGGCACGTCGCCGATCACCGGACGCACCACCGGATGCACCGGGTAGGGTGCGACCGCCTGCAGCTGTGCCAGCACCTGGCGCACATCGTTGGGAGCGTGCTCGCCGTCGATCAGCAGCCAGTCGAAGCCGACGCCCGCGAGCACCTCGGT
>CAZZVZ010000561.1:0-1454 GCA_964657655.1 Gammaproteobacteria bacterium
TCACCCATTGAATCGACGACAGTGTGGTGTGGAGTTCGCTTGCAAGGTGGCCGAGCGATACGTTGACCACGGTCGCATCGAGTTGCGCCATGAAGGACCCGATCGCCGCGACGCTTACAACCTTCCAGATCCCCCGGGGCACAGCTGCGCTCGCATCATCAAGACCCGCCAGCGGGCCGATATCCCGTACAGCCGCCTTCATCTGCGACTGAGCAGGTCGATAATCTCTTGGGTCGAACCGGTTTCACCAAGTCGCGGAAACATGCGCGTGGCGCTGTTGTCATGGGCCTCAATGCTCATGTCTGTCATGGCATCGAGTGCCAGCGTCACATGAAAACCCAGCTCGTGGGCAAACCGCGCGGTGGATTCCACGCCTATGCTGGTCGCAACGCCAGCAAGCACCACTTGCGTGACGGCTGCGGACTTGAGCTTTTCTTCAAGAGCAGTGTTGGTGAAGGCGCCCCAGGTTTTTTTGGTGATCAGCAGGTCACCGGGTTTTGTATTCAGCTCGGGCACCAGTTCGGCCCAGTCAGACGGTAACCCTTCAAGCTTGCGGCTTTGCTCGGCCCGGCCGGGCGCTCCGCCCGTGACGTTGACCAGAACGACTGGCAGACGCTTGCGCCGGAATACCTCGGCGAGCTTCGCGGCATTGCTGATGATCCCGGCAATCGGATGCGCCACGGGCAGACCGACGATGCCTTTTTGAAGATCGATCACGATCAGGGCGGTTTGAGGATCGAGGGCAGTAATTGTCATGGGAAGGTCAGTGGTTGTTATTCGTCGGAGAGGCGCTTGAAAAGTGCCAGGCCATCGGCCAGCTGTTGTTGTTCTGCGGCGTCGAGACGGGCCTGTAGCGTGCGCATCAGCCAATCCTTGCGCGCAGCCCGTGCGGAATCGACCCAGGTGTGAAAATGGGCGGTCAGACCATAGAGGGTCTGTCGGCCATCCGACGGATCGGGTGCTCCCTCGATCAAACCGAGCAGGCTCAAAGCGCTCAGGATGGCGCTCATCGATTGCGGCTTCATCGCTTCTGCGCGGGCCAGCGCGCTGGCGGTCATGGGCCCGTCGCGCTCGAGTCGAAGCAACACGGATTTTTGATTGGCCGTGAGGTCTGCGCTGTCCGCCTGTTCGCGCAGGCGGCGATTGAGCGCGCCCAACACGATGCGTATCTCACCGGCCAGGGCCGATAACTTGACGTCGTCGCTATTCGACTTGCGGGAGACCATGGCAGAGATCCTACCATAAATGCAGTTTAACTGCACAGTTAAACTGCCGTCATTGGTGGTGCATGCTGTGGATGCTCGCGCCGTTGCCGTTGCATGGGGTGGTTCGGAAACCGCAGGTCATGCATCGGGATGGAGCGCAAGTTGCTCAAGCGATCTGGATCGAACTGATGAGGATCGCCGAGTGCGAGCTCATCTTGTCTTTCCTTTAAACATTTCGAACACCGGAGC
>CAZZVZ010000562.1:0-1268 GCA_964657655.1 Gammaproteobacteria bacterium
CGAGGCCGAAGTCGGCCGCGAGATCCAGCTAGACGAATTGCGCTCGATGCGCGAGACCGTACGCAGCGCGGCCAACAGCGTCAAAGAGACTTTCCGGGAAAATATGAGCAGTGCCGAGTCGACACTGAATTCTGCCTTCGCGACCCCGAGTTCTGAGCAGATGGTGGCCGCCCAGACCCCGATCGCACCTCCGGCGCCGGCTTTGCCGGTGACCAGCTCCAAGCGCCTGCGCTGGCGTCGCAACGTTGCCGCACGGCAGGCTGCCACGCCGCGCTGGTACCGCCAGGTCAATCGCAAGCGCAGTCACGTGCAGTCGGCCGCGGCGCGCGTGTCGCGCTACCGGCCCAAGGGCATGTCCTCCTCGTGAGCAGCGATAGCGTCGACCAGGAACTGAAGGACGCGGGCGACAGTTTCATGTCGCATCTGATCGAGTTGCGCTCGCGCCTGGTCAAGGCGGCGATCGCCTTCTTCGTGGTGTTCTTGTGTCTGGTCTACTTCGCCAGCGACATCTACGATCTGCTGGCCCGGCCCATGATGGCGGCACTGCCCGAGGGCACGCATATGATCGCCACCGGCGTCACCACACCTTTCCTGGTGCCCATGAAAGTCACTGCCATGGTGGCCTTCGTGATCGCCCTGCCGATGATCCTGTACCAGGCCTGGGCCTTTATCGCACCGGGCCTGTACACCCACGAGAAGCGCCTCGCGCTGCCGATCATCAGCTCCAGCTACGTGCTGTTCCTGAGCGGCATGGCATTCACTTATTTCTTCGTGTTTCGTACCGTGTTCCGGGTGATCTACGCCTATTCGCCCAAATCGGTCCAGGTGGCGCCTGATATCGACAGTTACCTGAGTTTCGTGTCGACCATGTTCCTCGCCTTCGGGGTCACCTTCGAGGTGCCGGTGGTGGTGGTGGTGCTGGTGCATTTTGGCATTGTCTCGGTCGAGAAGCTGCGCGAATGGCGGCGCTACATGATCGTGGCGTCGTTTGCGATTGCAGCCATCGTCACGCCGCCCGACGCCGCCTCGATGCTGATGCTGGCAGTGCCACTGTGGCTGCTGTACGAAGCCGGCATCGTGGCTGCCACCTTCTTGAAGCCGCGTGCCGAAGAGGTGTCGGACAGCGCCGGCTAGCGAGCCCCTAGTTGTCTGCGTCGGGCTTGGGCAGCGGGCGTTTGCCGATCCAGACCTTGAGATCGATCTGCTGCGCGCCTCGGACCACGCCAATCGTCGCCTCGTCGCCCGGCTTGAGCTGGGCAATCTGGTTC
>CAZZVZ010000563.1:0-1242 GCA_964657655.1 Gammaproteobacteria bacterium
CGTCACCACCAGTACATTTCGATCCTTCACGCGCAGCGACAAGGTCTTGGCAATCTCGGCGGGTGTGACGTGATGCGCGGCTGCCGCCAGCAGCACCGTCGACGTTGGCGTGGCAAGCTCGATCACCTCGATATCGGGCGCGCGCTCGGCAAAAAACTGCCGCACCGAAGCAAGACTCAAGCGCGCCTCGCATCAGGCGCCGTCAAGCGCATGCGCATCAGCCTCGGGACGGCGGCGCCACCGGCGGCGCGCCCGTGATGTAGATCCCCGGCTCGCTCGACAGGCCGCGCTTGATGAGCTGCGCCCGTTCGTCGGCCAGGACTTCTTCGGCTCCGGCTTCCAGGCCGTCAAAGGTGGTCTCGACGATCGACTCGGGCGATGCTTTCGGGACATCGAAATTCTGCGTCAGGTCGGTCGCGACAAACCCCATATGCAAGGCCAGCACTTGGGTATGCTGCTCGCGCAACTCGCGGCGCAAGGCATTGGTCAGTCCCCATGCGGCAGATTTGCTGGCGGCGTAGATGCTCAGCATCGGCGCGCCAGCCCAGCTTGCCACCGACAGCACATTGATCATGGCACCGCCGCCATTGGCAGCCAGGATCGGCGCGAATGCAGAGCTGACGCGCTGCATGCCGAAGAAGTTGGTTTCCATGTAGCGCCGGCAGGTTTCCATCGAGCCTGCCTCGAGAAAGCGCGCCGGTTCCCCAATGCCGGCGTTGTTGATGACGAGTGTGGTGTCCGCGCATCGTGCGGCGCAGCCGCTCACGTCTGAATCACTGGTGACATCAAGCTTGACGGCTTCAACGCCGGCCAGTGTCACGCTCGCCGGGTCACGCGCGCCGGCGTAGACCTTCTTGGCACCGCGTGCCAGGGCGGCCTCGGCGAAGGCGAGACCAATGCCTCGATTGGCACCGGTAATCAACACCACTGCTCCTGCGATTTTCATGCGTCCCCCGGGCTGACCTGACCACGGGAAATGCCCGGGCCAATCTTTGGAAGTCAAAGAATAGCCGACTCGGCAGCGCTCCGTTGTCGGCAGCGAGATTCACGGGGGAGGAGGAGAATCAACCGATGAGGCCATGCGCTGGCCATGCGGTGGGGAAAGCGCCCGCCTGCCAACGCGGGCGGGCTGTTCTGGCTGGACGCCGGTTTCAGGCGGCCGCGCGCACTTCGCCCAGGGTGAAGCGCTCCAGATGCGTCTGGATCTGCTGAGCCACGATGTGATTGCGTTGCAGCGTGCGC